>SGZK01000030.1:0-8498 GCA_004214195.1 Flavobacteriales bacterium
GATTTTGATCCTTTAAAATATGTAATCCCAGAGAATTAGTTAGTCTTTTTTAATTACAGGATAATCAATTCCAAGTTGCTCTAGATAAGTTTCATATTTTGTTTCGTCAAAATAGAATTCCTTTAGTCTTGGTTTATACTGTTCCATTATATCTTTATTTAAAAAAGTAGCAGGAGGATCATTTTCTGAAATCATGGGTCTATATTCTGTTTCTTCCTTTTGAACATTTTCAAAATAGTCTTTAGCTTGAGTTAGTTTATCGGGTTTTAACAAAAAGTCTAAAATTGTCATAGCTAAAACCTTAGCACCAGCATTTGCACCTTTATGAGCAATAGGAGTTGCCATAGCTATTGAATTAGACCAGTGGTGCCCCTGAAGTCCTGGAATATTTGACGGGAATCTCAAAGTTACTGTTGGAACTGTCCAAGAAATATCACCAATATCATCAGAACCACCGCTAATGAATATAGGGAGGGGTGATCCAATTTTATTTATTTTATTTGCCAGTCCTGAAGTATTTGAAGAATTAACTTCTTTTTGAACTGCTATTGCTAATTTTTGATCATTTTCAGACCATTCAGGAAGACCTATGTCTTTAATATTCTCATACATTTCTTCAGCAATAACTTTATTAAAATGTCTTGGCCAAGCAGTTCCTAGAATCCTAGATTTAAATGAAGTATTAGTCATTAAAGCTGCGCCTTCTGCCATTTTATTTGCAGTAGCATACATGTCCATTATTCCTTCATATTTAATATCTCTAAAGTAAAACCAAATTGATGCTTTTGAGGGAACAACATTTGGTTGATCTCCAGCATCAGTAAAAATTGAGTGTGATCTTTTTAAAGGATGAAGATGTTCACGTTTGTAATTCCATGCAATATTCATTAATTCAGCAGCATCTAATGCACTTCTTCCTCTCCATGGTGCTCCTGCAGAATGGGCCGTTTCTCCATCAAATGTATACTCTACTGAAATTAGCCCAGTTCCAGTTGCTAACCCCCATGAAACTCCTAAATTACTACTAACATGAGTAAAAATACACATGTCTATATTGTCAAAATATCCATCTCTAACATACCATGCTTTAGTTCCAATTTGTTCTTCTGCTACACCAGGCCATAAAACTAAAGTTCCTTCTATATTGTTTTCTTTCATAATTTTTTGAACTGATAAGGTAGCTGTAATCACAACAGGTAGACCTGAATTATGACCTTCTCCATGTCCTGGAGCTCCTTCTATAATCGGTTTATGATAAGCTACACCAGGGTATTGAGAAGCTTTAGGAATACCATCAATATCACTACCAAGGGCTATAGTAGGTCCTCCATCTCCATTAGACCAAGTTGCAAACCAAGCAGTTGGCACATTTGACGCTCCCTTTTCTATTATAAAATCATTCGATTCTAAAATTGATGTTAAATAATTTGAAGTTTCAAATTCTTGAAATCCTAATTCAGAAAAGCTGAAAACTTTATCAACCATTATCTGAGTATTTTTCTTATCCTGTTCAACAAGATTAATTGCAGTATTTTTTAAAGATTTAATTTTTTTATTTGAATATTTCTTCTGAGCATTAAGATTCATAGATATTGAAAGAATCATGACAGAAGCAATTAATGTAGTTATCCTTCTCATATTAGTAAGTTTTTTTTAAATATAGTAATATCTTTTAATAGTGATATCTTTTAAAGGATTCTATTGCAGCATAATCTGCAAGGCCCATTTCTTTATATTTAAGTGCAGTTTCTTTATTCCTTTCTTCAGCTCTAACCCAAAACTCTCTTAGATCTTGACCTTGAAACATTACACCATCTTTTTGAGTTTGATGAAAGAAAATTGATGTTCTTTTTCTTAATACTTGATTTGGACTCATTGGTACAGCCATATCTATATCATGAACATCCCACTCTAGCCAAGCTCCTCTATATAGCCATAACCAACAATCTTTAGTAAACCTTTCTTTTTTAATAGATTTCAATGCATCAAAAATTATATTTAGACATACTTTGTGTGTTCCATGAGGATCTTCAAGATCTCCGGCAGCATAAATTTGATGAGGTTTTATCTTTTTTATTAATAAAGCTGTCTTTTCTATATCTTTTTCTGAAGGATGATTCTTTTGAATTTTACCAGTTTCATAAAAGGGCAAATTCATGAAATGAGTATTCTTATCTGGAATACCAATATATCGTGTAGCTGCAATTGCTTCACTTTTTCTTATAAGACCTTTTAATTTTCTAACTTGTTTTGAACCAATCTGATTAATTCTTTTATTTTTTAGTTCTTTAATTAAACCTTTTAAATCATTAGTCTTAACTTCATTCACATCTTTTGAAACCTCAAGGAATTTTAATGCATCATGATTAGATACAGCAATATTTCCTGATGTCTGATAAGCAACATGAACATCATGACCTTGAGATACAAGTCTATCAAAGGTTCCTCCCATTGAGACAACATCATCATCTGGATGTGGACTAAAGATTATAACCCTTTTAGGATTTGGAGATTTTCTTTCTGGTCTAGTTTTGTCATCTGCATTTGGCTTTCCTCCTGGCCATCCAGTTATTGTATTTTGAAAATGATTAAACATTTTAATGTTTAATTCGTAGGAAGATCCCCCTATAACTAATAAATCAGAAAGTCCATTTTTGTTATAATCTTCATCAGTTAATTTAAGTATAGATTTTCCTGTAATCTCAGTTAGCCAGACAACAGCTCTTCTCTTCATTAGATCAGTCCATTTACAGGTGTCAACTAACCATGGTGTTTTAGATTTTATTAATTCACTTGCAGACTCATTATCTAATACTAATGTAGTATTATTATGTTTTTGAAGATATGATACTGGAACTAAAGGCGTGACTTCTCCTTCAACTGACTTTTTTACAATTAAACTCTTATGAATACCCCATGCTATAACTATTATTCTTTTAGAATTAAAAATTGTTCTAACCCCCATAGTAATTGCGGTATTAGGAACATTTTCTTTTCCACCAAAAGTCTTACTTGCATCAAACCTTGTAGTATCATCAAGATTAATTAGTCTAGTTTTAGAATTGAAATGTGATCCTGGCTCATTAAACCCTATATGACCTGTTCTACCTATACCTAAAATTTGTAGGTCAATTCCTCCACTCTCTTCAATTTTTTTCTCATATGATTCGCAGAATTCTTTTATTCCTTTAGGCTTAATCTCTCCTAATGGTATATTTATATTTTCTTTTGGAATATCAAGATGATCAAATAAATTCTCACTCATAAATTTGTGATAGCTATTTTTATCATTTGCTTTAATTGGATAATATTCATCAAGATTAAAAGAAATAACATTCTTAAAACTTATTGATTCTTCTTTATGAATCTTAACTATTTCTTTATATATAATCCTTGGTGACGAACCAGTTGCAAAACCTAAGACACAATTTTTATTTTTTGCTTGTTTTGATTTAACCAAGTCACAAATCTCTCTAGCAATTAACTTTGATGCAATTTCAGAATTTTCAAAACATACAGTATGAAGTTTCTCAAATCTCGTTTCTTCATTAATTCCAGGAGATTGATATTTTAGATTTTTTTTACCCATTGTCAATAATATGGAACTACAAAGTTAATAATGTTTTAATTTAAAATTATTCTTTTGTTTTTTTAATTTTTATATTCATGGCTTAATATATGAATACATTAATTATTGGAAGTGGTCCCGCTGGTTATACAGCTGCAATATATGCAGCTCGAGCAGATTTAAAACCTATAATTTATACAGGTCTTGAGCCTGGGGGCCAATTGACGACAACCACAGATGTAGATAATTTCCCTGGCTATCCAAGAGGTATAGATGGTCCAAAAATGATGAATGAATTAAAGGAACAAGCTGAAAGGTTTGGCACTGAAGTAAGAATTGACTTTATATCTAAAGTTGAGTTCTCATCAGAAAGAGGTGGGGTCCATAAGGTGTTTTCTCAAGATGGAACTAAAATTGAAACCAAAACAATTATTATCTCTACTGGAGCTTCAGCAAAATATCTAGGTTTACCAAGTGAACAAAAATTAATTGGTGGAGGTGTTTCTGCTTGTGCAGTTTGTGATGGGTTTTTTTATAAGAATCAAGAAGTAGCTGTTGTAGGTGGAGGAGATACAGCAGTTGAAGAAGCTACTTATTTAGCTAAAATATGCTCTAAAGTAACTATGATTGTTAGAAAAGATCACCTAAGAGCTTCTAAGGCTTTGCAACATAGAATTAAGAAGTATACTAATATTTCAGTTTTGTTCAACCATGAAGTAAAGGAAGTTATAGGAGAAGATGTAGTTCAGGGGGTTAAAATAACAAACAATTTAACTGAAGAATTGAGTGAAATAAATATAACTGGACTATTTCTAGCTATTGGCCATACACCTAATACTGAAATTTTTAAAGGTCAGATAGAGATGGACAATAGTGGATATATAATTACTAAATCAAAATCTACTATTACAAATGTACCTGGAGTTTTTGCTGCTGGAGATGTTCAAGACAAAGAATACAGACAAGCGGTCACTGCTGCTGGAACTGGTTGTATGGCTGCTTTAGATGCTGAAAGATATTTACAAGAAATTTAATTTCTTTTTATTGCTCTAAACCATCTATCTGGAATATTATCCTTTAATGCAGAATTGTAATCAGTTTCTAGACATGGTAAATATCTTTTTTCATCATTGTCAGATAAAATAATTTCTAACCACCATCTCTCACTTCTCTTGCTTTTTATAAAAACCAAGTCTCTTCCTGATACAGATACATTATATTTTATAAAACCAGTTGAATCATTAAATAACGGTTCAGGAAATCTAGAATTAACACCTTCAATAAAATACCAAATTATTTGAGCATAAAGTTTATTTGAAATAGAATTATTTAATAATTCAAACAAACCAAAAAATCTAGATTTATCACTAATTCCAGAATACCTAGATAAAATACATATTAGCCTACTATCAATACCATTTGGATTACCATTATCAAAATTTCCAGAAGAAATCCAAGATAATGCTTTCATATCTAAACCAATTATATGAGCATCTCTTAATATTGGTTCCGCACTTTTGTGATTACCAATTAAATCTCCTAATGAGATATAATCAAAAAAAAGTTTCTCCATCAAATCTATCTCATCAGCAGAACAAAGATGTCTTTGATATCCTAAATTTGTAAAATCATTTAATTTAGATGATTCATCAACAATTATTTTATTCATATATGATCTGCTTGATAAAAGATCTTCTTCCTGATGAAGGTCAAATTGATTATCTATTGAAACTATATTAACCTTTTTGTTGAAATTACTGTAAGATTTAAAAATTGGAAAAATTATATCATTACTTCCACCAACTATTATTGTGATTATATTTTTTTTTCTTAAAAAAAGACATATTTCAGAAATTGCATGATATGTGTCGTTTGTTGTTTCACCATTAGGAAGATTACCTAGATCAGAGATCGATTTTTTCCACTTTCCGAGATTTAATTGATAAAACTCTTTACGAAGATTTGATAAATTAAAATGTATTGATTCAAAAAATGAATTCCTAGTTTCACTAATCCCTATGATTGCAATATCAGTTGAATCTAGATCTGGAAACCCTGATTTTTTTGTATAAATTTGAATTTCTTCTCCTATTGAACCTCTTTTTTTTGATTTTAAAGAATTAAATTCTTCATCATTAATTGGTTTGAGGAGTTCAATGATCATTTCTTCTTTTTTGTTTTTAGATAATTTTGAGCTTCTTCAAGTGAAATCTTTTTTGGATCAATTTCTTTAGGAATTTCCACTTTTTTATTTCCACTGGAGATTTTAGACCTTCCCCATCTAGCTTTTTCAATTTTTATTTCCTGATCAGGCCATTCTTTAATTAGCTTATCTTTGTCCTTCTGTATTTTGTTTTTAATTAATTCTTCTATATTCTCAATAGTTAAATTATCAAAATCAAATGTCTTATTGACATTTATAAAACCTTCATTCCATTTTATATAAGGTCCAAATCTACCAACTCCTTTTGTTACAGGCAGGTCATCAAAAAAGTGAATTGGTTCATCAGCCTTAAGCTTTTGATCAATTAATACAATAGCTTCACTTAACTCTATTGTAAAAGGATCATAGTTTCCTGGTATTGAAATTGATTTTGATAAAAATTTAATATATGGTCCATATCTTCCATTATTAACAGTTATAGTCTCATTTTTATACTCACCTAGTTCTTTTGGGAACTTAAATAAGTCAAGAGCTTCATCAAGAGTTATATTCTCAAGTTGTTGATCTTTGGTTAAACTTGCAAAAATTGGTTTTTCTTCATCTTCTGTATTTCCAATCTGTGCAAGTGGTCCAAATCTACCTAGCCTAACTTTTACTACCCTTCCTGACGTAGGATCATTTCCTAAAATTTTTTCTCCTGACTGTCTCTCAGCAGTTTTATTAACTTCAGTAACATTAGAATGGAAATCTTTATAAAATCGTTTAATTATATCTGACCATTCTTCATTTCCTGAAGCAATTTGATCAAAATTCTTTTCTACTTCTGCCGTAAAGCCATAATCAAGAATATTTCTAAAATTATTTACTAAAAAATCATTAACAATTACTCCAATATCAGTCGGAATTAATTTACCCTTGTTTGAGCCTATTGATTCTTTCAAAATTTGATTTGAAATTTGATTATTTGAGAATTCAAGAAATTTATACTCTCTTTCAGATCCTTCATTACTTCCTTTTTCAGTATAACCTCTTTTCTGAATAGTAGAAATTGTTGTAGCATATGTAGCTGGTCTACCAATTCCAAGTTCTTCCATTTTTTTAACTAAGGAGGCTTCAGTATATCTTGATGGAGGCCTTGAAAACATTTCTTTTGAAGTTATCTTATCAAGTTTAAGCTCTTCGCCTTCTTGGATTTTTGGTAATACACTCTTCTCTTCTTCATTTTCATCGTCAGTACCTTCAAGATAAACTTTAAGAAAACCCTCAAATATTATTACTTCACCTGTTGACATAAATTTATTGTCATATTTATCAGATGTTATTTTAACTATAGTTTTTTCAATCTCTGCATCTGCCATTTGAGATGAAATTGTTCTTTTCCAAATTAATTTATAGAGCCTTTGTTGATCATAGTCAGATGTTATTTCTTCAATATCTATTTTAGTAGGCCTAACAGCCTCATGAGCTTCTTGGGCAGATTTATTTTTATTTTGAAAATTTCTTGATAAAACGAATTTTTCGCCAAATTTAGATTTTATCTTATTAATTATTAAATCTTTAGCCTCATTTGAAATATTAACACTATCAGTTCTCATATAAGTTATAAGCCCAGCTTCATAAAGCTTTTGAGCAGTACTCATAGTCCTAGAAACTCCAAACCCAAGTTTTCTTGATGCTTCTTGCTGAAGAGTTGAAGTAGTAAAAGGAGGAGTTGGTGATCTCTTTAATGGGTTTTTAGTTAACGAGTCAATATGAAAAATTGCATTTTCATTTTGAATAAAAAAGTTTTTCACCTCTTCGTCTGTTTTAAACCTAATATCAAGTTCAGATTTGATTTGCTTTCCTGCTAGATTATAAAAAATACCACTAGTTTTAAAACTATTTTGAAATTCGTGTTTTTGAATTTCTCTTTCTTTCTCTACAATTACTCTTACACAAACTGATTGAACCCTTCCAGCAGATAAACCAGTTTTTACCTTTTTCCATAACACAGGAGATAGTTCATATCCAACAAGTCTATCCAAGACCCTTCTAGCTTGTTGAGCATTAACAAGGTTATAGTCAATAGACCTAGGGTTTTCTATTGCCTTAAGAATCGCATTTTTTGTAATTTCATGAAAAACAATTCTATCAAATTCTTTATTATTTAGATTAAGGTTTTCATATAAATGCCAAGCAATTGCTTCTCCTTCCCTATCTTCATCACTAGCAAGCCAGACTTTATCTGATTGTTTTACATATTTTTTCAGGTCTTTAATAACCTGTTTTTTTTCATCTGGAATGATATATTTTGGCTTGAAATCATTTTCTATATCAACTCCTATTTCACTTACAGGTAAATCCGATATATGGCCTACACAAGAAACAACCTTAAAATCTTCTCCTAAGATTTTTTCAATTGTTTTTGCCTTTGTTGCAGACTCTACGATAACTAAATTTCTTGACATCAAATAAAAATTTGGGCTTAAAAGTAAACAGATTTATTTTGTTAAAAATATAAAAAATTTAATTTTATCAATTTTTACTTTATTTTTTTTTGCTAATTTTTTAAAAAAACAAACTATTTTTGTATATAATTTATGATAGTAGAACAAATATATACGAGTTGCTTATCTCAAGGTTCATATTATATTGAAAGTAATAATGAAGTAGCTATTATTGATCCTATTAGAGAAATAGATTCATATCTAGAAAAAGCTAATAAAAGGGGGAGCAAAATAAAATATATTTTTGAAACCCATTTACATGCTGATTTTATTAGTGGTC
>SGZK01000031.1:0-8191 GCA_004214195.1 Flavobacteriales bacterium
TAAAGTTTGTATTTTTGACATATGAAAATTGCTCTATTTATTTCACGTAAAAATCAGTTATCTGTTGATTGTTGTGTTGAGATAATTAATTTATTAGTTGCAGTTAATGATATCTCAATTGATGAAGATTATAAAAAATATTTTTCAAAAGATATCCTATCAAAACTATCGTTTTATGACTCATCTAAAAAAATTGATAAAAGCTATGACTTTTTATTTTCAATTGGTGGAGATGGGACAATTTTAAGGTCCATTACATTTATAAAAGATTCTGGTATTCCAATATTAGGAATTAATACTGGAAGGCTAGGTTTCCTAACAGGTCTTCAAAAGGAATCACTAAAACATGGTCTAAAATTGTTAAAAAATAATGATTACCGTATTGTGAAAAGATCTACTATTTCAGTTAGTTCAGAAAAAACTAATATTGATTTTGGTAAAAACCCTTATGCCTTAAATGAAATAACAATTCATCGAAAGGATACAACATCACTACTAAATATTTCCTGTAAAATTGATAATATGTATCACACAGATTATTGGGCTGATGGTCTAATTATTTCTACTCCAACTGGATCAACGGGCTACTCTCTTAGTAATGGAGGGCCTATAGTAGCTCCTGAATCTGGCATTATAATTTTAAATCCTATTTCACCTCATAATATTAACATGCGATCTTTTTTAATTCGAGACACCTCATCGATAAAAATTGAAGTTAAAGAAGAGGATTATTCTATATCATTAGATTCAAGAATATATAGTGTAGATAAAAAAAGTATCTTATTAATAAAAAAATCTGATTTTAGTATAAATACAATAGAGTTTGCAGAAGACAACTTTTTTAAAAAACTTAGAGAAAGGCTATTTTGGGGACAAGATATGAGAAACAGTAAAACAATAAAATAAAAGTATGGTTCCAAAACATGTTGCTATTATAATGGATGGTAATGGAAGGTGGGCAAAAGATAAGGGGCTCCCAAGAGAATATGGTCATCAGAATGGGGTTAATTCTGTAAAATCAATTGTTGAAGAGGCCTACAACTCTGGAATCCAATACTTAACTTTGTATGCTTTTTCAATTGAAAATTGGGATAGGCCTTCTGATGAGATCAATACATTAATGTCTTTATTAGTTAGTACTTTAAGGGATGAATTTGATGAAATTTTTGATAAGGATATAAAACTTAATGCAATAGGGGAAATTAAAAGCCTACCCAAAGAAGTGATTTCTGAATTAGACTTTATTATTGATAAGACTCAGAAAAACACTAAAATGACTCTTACTTTAGCATTAAGCTATGGAGGTAAACAAGAAATTTTTAATGCTATTAAAATTATTTCAGACAAAGTTAAAAATAACTTAATTGAATTAAATAATTTTGATGATTCAATAATAAATAGCCATCTTTACACGAAAAATTTACCAGATGTTGATCTTTTAATAAGGACAAGTGGTGAACAAAGAATCAGTAATTTCTTATTATGGCAAATTGCCTATGCTGAATTATATTTTACTGATGTATATTGGCCTGATTTCTCTAAAGATGATTTTAATAAAGCAATAGAAAATTATAAAACTCGGGAAAGAAGATTTGGAAAAACAAGTGAACAAATATAACCTACTGAAATATTTCAAAATATATATTGCAATTATATTTATTTTGAATTCTACTATTTCTTTTTCTCAAAATAATTATAATAAAGGTGATTATTATGTATTAGATACCATAGTAGTTTCAGGTTTAAAAAATTTTAGTAATAAAACTGTTGTAGCCTATACTGGTCTTAGAAAAGGCCAGAATATTCAAATCCCTGGTGAAGAAATAAGCAATATTCTTAAAAAGTTATGGAATCTTGAATTATTTAGCGATGTAAATATTTTTATTTCAGATATCTCAGGCAATTCTGCTAAATTGGAGATAAGTGTTGATGAACTTCCTACTCTTAATAATTATAAATTAAATGGAATAAAAAAAGGTCAGTCAGAAACTATTATTGAGGAAACTGAACTAAGTGAAGGAAAAAGATTATCTGAGAGTTTTTTAACAAACACAAAAAACTATATAGAGAATAAATTTAAAAAAGATGGTTATCTAAATACAACTGTTAATCTTATTACAAGTCCAGATTCAATAGGCTCAAATAAACTAAACCTTATCGTTGATGTTAATAAAGGTGAAAGAATAAAAATCAATAATATATTATTTAATGGAAATGAAATATTTAAGTCCCCTAGATTGAAGTCAAAACTTAAAAAGACAAAGAAAAAGTTGCCATTAAGGTTTTGGAAAAAATCAAAATTAATTCCTGATGACTTTGAAGCTGATAAAGATAATCTTATTTCATATTATAAAGAAAAAGGATATAGAGATGCTAGAATAACTTATGATACAATTATAAAAAATGATGAAAAAACAATTGATATAATCTTAGACTTAGATGAGGGGAATCAATACTATTTTGGAAAAATTGATTATGTTGGTAACAGTTCATTTACTGATTATCAACTAAATCAAATTCTCGGTATTGAAGAAGGCGACTCATATAATGGAGTGTTATTAAAGGAAAGAATTCAAGATGAGAAGCCAGATGCTAATGATTTATCAAATTTGTATCAGAATAATGGTTACCTCTTCTCATCCGTTAATGCAGTTGAAGTTAGTGCTGAAAATGATACTATTGATTTTGAAATAAGAATTAACGAAGGTAAACTAGCTAGTTTCAATAAAATTTCTGTCGTTGGAAATACACGAACAAATGACCATGTGATATATAGAGAGCTTAGGATTAAACCAGGTGAACTATATAGTAAAGATAAGGTTGTTAGGACTATTAGAGAGGTTGGGCAACTTGGATTTTTTGATGCTGAACAAATAAGTCCGGATTTTAAAAATGTTAATCCTAACCTTGGTACAGTTGATATTGAACTTGGATTAATTGAAGCTGGAGCTAGTCAAATTGAATTGCAAGGTGGTTATGGTGGTGGTGGTTTTATCGGCACACTTGGACTGTCATTTAATAATTTCTCTACAAGAAATATGACAGACAGAAAAGCTTGGAGGCCACTTCCAATGGGTGATGGACAAACATTTGCACTAAGACTTCAATCAAGTACTTTTTATAACACCTATAGTTTAAATTTTGCAGAGCCATGGCTTGGAGGAAGGCAACCAGTACAATTTTCTTTTTCTATTTCTTCAACCAAACAATTTAGGTATGATTATTTTACAAGAAAAGCTGATAAAAATCAGTTTTTTGAAATAAGAGGACTAACTATTGGAATGGCTAGAAGACTTAGCATTCCTGATGATTATTTTCAATTATCTCAAGCTCTATCATACCAATATTATAAATTAAATAACTATTATACTGGGCTTTTTACATTTGGAGATGGAGAGTCTCATAATTTATCATATAATATATCCTTACTTAGAAATAATACTTATACAAATCCAATATTTCCTGTTGGCGGATCAAGTTTTACAATTAGTGCAAGGCTTTCTCCTCCATATTCTCTTATAACAGGGGATGATTTTTCTGATATTGAAGAAAGAAGTGAATATACAAATTATAAAGGAGAACCAATTCAAGAAAAAGTTGACCAAGCAAAATTTAGATGGCTTGAATTCTATAAAGTAAAATTTAATGGTAGTTGGTACACTAGACTTTTTGGAAAATTTATCCTTAAAACACAAACTGATTTTGGTTTCCTAGGGACATATAATAAAAATAGGGGTAATATCCCTTTTGAGCGTTTCTTTCTAGGCGGTGATGGAATGCAACAATATGCATTGGATGGTAGAGAGACAATAGCTTTAAGAGGATATGAGAATGGATCTCTATCTAGTAGAGATGGGTCTATTCTTTACAATAAATTCTCACTTGAATTAAGATATCCTATTAGTCTTAAACCAACTGCTTCAGTTTTTGCACTAAGTTTCCTAGAGGCTGGAAACGGTTTTGATGACTGGAAAGATTATAATCCTTTTGATGTAAAAAGATCTGCAGGAATTGGAGTTAGAGTCTTTATGCCTGCCTTTGGTCTTCTTGGAATAGATTTTGGATATGGTTTCGACAGGTCAAATTTTTCAAATTCTAATGAAAGATCCGGATGGCAAACACACTTTGTAATAGGTCAACAATTTTAATTAATAATTAAATAAAATTCACGATATTGCAGTGCATAATTTTAAATAAGACTATGATGAATTCAATTAAGAAAACAATAATTGCTTTTTTAATGGCTTTGGCTCCATTAACTGCTGTTGCCCAAACAAATGAGTTAGCTCATATTAATGTTCAACAATTAATTAGTGAAATGCCAGAGGTTATTGCTGCTCAAAACGAGCTATCTAAGCTTGAAAAAGACTATACAACACAGATTGATAATGCTTTTAAAGAATTTCAGACAAAAGCACAAAACTATTCTGCCGATGCAGCAAATCAAACTGATGTAACTAATCAAGCAAGACAGAAAGAACTTGAGAGTATGCAACAAAATCTTCAAGAATTTAGAGATTCAGCTGCACAAGAATTACAGAAAAAACAAATGGATTTAATGACCCCGCTTCTTGAAAAAGCAAGAGATGCAATAAATAAGGTTGGGAAAGACCAAGGATTTAACTATGTTATTGACTCTAGTCCAAATGGGGGTGTAATTCTAGCAAATGGTAAGGATCTTTTAGAAGATGTTAAAAAAGAACTAGGGTTCTAATTAATCTACATAAGGTTTTTTGATATACATAGGCTCAAAGTAAGCCAAATCTTCAAAATTTTTCTTGTCAAAGTTTTGCTTGGACATATTTTCCATATGTTTTGCAGATATACTATTCACCTCAATTTTAACTAATTTTTTATTAATGATCTCTTTAATTGATTTTGTATTACATACAATTACTAGAGAATTAAGTTTTCCATATCTACTTATGTAATTCTTATCAATTACTTCAACAGATGGTTTTTCCACTTCATTATAATCAGAGTCTAATACCATTGAATAAAAGCTATCATTTTTATCATTAATTAAAGAAAGTATATATTCATCTTTCTTTGGCTTATATGAACGAGCTAAAATTTCTAATGAATTAATTCCAATTATAGGTGTTTTATAAGGAAAGCATATTCCTTTTGCTACAGAAAAGCCAATTCTCAAACCAGTAAAAGAACCTGGCCCTTTTGCTATAGCAACAGCAGAAAGATTTTCTGGTTTAATTTTTTCTTTTGAAAGAATTTGATCAATAAATGAGGTCAATAATTCACTATGTCTATAGCTATCATCTTCTTGCTCAATTACATTTATAATTTTATCTTCTTTTAATAAAGAGACTGAACAATTTTTAGATGAAGTCTCAATATTTAAGATATATGACATTTTAATTGAAGGTAATATTTAATCAGCTGGAATAGTAAGTGGTATTCCAAAATAGAACTCCAAAACTTTAAGTTTAAAAATATAATCAAACTTTGCTCTAATATTTTCTGAAACTGCAGACTCATACCTTTGTTTTGCTTGAATAAAATCAAATGAGCTAAGAACTCCTAATTGATACCTGTCTGTTGTATCTTCAAATGCGTTTTTTAATGAAATTAAAGTTTTTGATGACGCTTCATAAAATTTAATTGCTCCTTTTAAGTCATTATATGACTGATTTACGGTATTCTCAAGATTTAATTTATCCTGCTCAAACTGATACTTGGTTCTCTCAAGATTAATCTCACTTCTTTTAATATTATTTCTAGTCTGCATTCTATTAAAAATTGGAACATTTAGTTGTAGCCCAAAAGTTTGACCTTTATTTCTATTAAACTGATCATTAAAACCTGAAGAATTATCCTCATAAGCTATTCTACTGTTAAAACTATAGAAAGAACTTATCGATGGTTGTAGTTGGGCTTTTGATAATTGAATATCCTTTTCAGCAATAGAAATATTTGTTTCACCAAGCTTAATGTCATTTCTAAAGGTTAGAGATTTATTATATATTTCTTTCGGACTATTATCTAATATTGCTGAAAAAGGCACATCAAAATCTTCATTAGCGATTTCAAAACTTTCAAAATCATCAATAAGTAATAGTTGAGCTAAATTAAGTTTAGCATTTCTAAAGTTGTTTTCTGCTTGAATAACAGCTTGTTCTTGAGATGCAAGATTTGCCTCTATCTCAAAGATTTGTTTTGGAGAAAAAATCCCCGCATCAATTAAATCTTGTGTTCTTAAAAGTTCAACTTTCGTTAATTCTAATTGAGACTCTTGAACTTTTAAAATCTCACCGTTAAACATTATTTGTAAATAAGCATTTGCAACCATCAGTTGTATATCATCTTTCATGTTATCAAGTTGATACTTACTCGCTAAAATTTGAAGATTTGCTCTATGTAGTTGATATACATTACTTAATCCATTATACACATCTAGACCCATTCCAGCACCCATAGAAGAAAACTGTGTAGTGTTTGTTTCCAATAGGTTTGTTGTAAAATTTGTACTTAAACCAATATTCCATTGATGTTGTGCTTGAGCATTAATAGAAGGTAGAAAGTTACCTATAGCACTAGATTTATTAATTTCAGAGTCCATTAAGCTTAACTCAGATTGTTTTATGCTTATATTTTTCTCTATTGCCATATTAACACAGTCTTGAAGAGAAAGAATTGTAATATCTGACTGAGAAAAAACAGAAGCGATAGGGATTATAGTAAAAAGAAAATATTTTTTTATCATCATAATTTTTTTAAGTATAATTAGTCATCTCTGAATTCATCAAAAGCAGATTCCTCAGCTTCTATTTTAATTGGCTCTGTTTTATTCCATATTTTAATCTTACTGTCTAAATTCAGACCGGATAAAACCTCAACATTAATTCCATCAGATAATCCTATTTGAATATCTTTTCTTTCAAACTTTTGATTACCAGTTTCTACTTCAACATAAGCAGCTTGAGTTCTCCTGTCAAATTGAAGAAGTGCTTCTGAAATAACCATTACATCATCTTTTCGATCAATTATTAAAGATGCATTAGCACTATATCCCGCCCTTACAAATACTGATTCATTCAACGTAACATAAGCTTCTATTTTAAATTGAACTGCACCTTGTTCCTCTGTTCCTTTAGGAGCTACAAACTTTAAAATAGCATCAAATTCTTCGCCTGGAATAGCTGCCATGTTAACTAATAACCCCTGTCCATTATATAGTTTTCCAACTTCTGCTTCATCAACCTTTCCTTCAAAAATCATTTTATTTAAGTCAGCTATAACAGCAACAGTTGTTCCAGCAGAAAAGTTATTACTCTGAATAACCTGATCTCCTAATTTAACTGGTATTTCTAAAATAGTTCCTGATACAGTAGCTCTAATATTAGTATTAGCAGTTCTGGAACCTGAAACTGAACCTTTTTTAATTATTTCTAAATCATTTTGAGCCGCAGATAAATTTTCTTTTGCTTGGTTATAAGAAAGTTCTGCATTATCAAAGTCTTGTTGTGAAATTATTTGTTTAGCATATAAGTCAGTAGACCTTTGAAAATCCCTCTCTGCATTATTAACGGCAAGCTTTAAGTTATTCACCTGACTTTGAACTCTATATACAGATGCTTCATCTGGAACAACCTTTATCCTAGCAATTAAATCTCCTTCATTAAGGACATCTCCTTCTTCTACAAGAATATTTTCAATAATACCATTTAATTGCGGTTTTATTTCAACTTCATCCTCAGGAACTACCTTACCAGTAACAACAGCTGTCTTTTCTATTTTTGAAATAAATGGAGAAGTTGTATCATACTCCTCAACAGATATACTGTTAGTTCTAATAAAATAGGCCATAGCAAAAAGGAAGCCTAAGATTAATACTATAAATCCAATATTTTTTAATTTCATTTTTTTTTTTTTAAGTTAGTTATTATTCATCTCTTAATGCGTCTATGGGCTTAATACTTACTGCTCTTTCTGCAGGTATAAATCCAATTAGAATTCCTAAAGTAATCATTATTGAAAATGCTCCAAAAACAATCATTAGAGGAACTGTTGGATTAGCAAACGGAAAATCTTCCAAACTTGCTGTACCAACATTTATCAAAAATAAGAGCATTGATCCTACAATTATTCCAATTAATCCAGCCAATATTGTAAGGAATACCATTTCTAATATTATTTGAACTCTTATCTCTCCTGGTGTTGCCCCAATAGCTCT
>SGZK01000032.1:0-7777 GCA_004214195.1 Flavobacteriales bacterium
CTTAACCTGCTCAATAATTTTTTTATTTGAATTGTCAAGACTATCAGGATTAGGAACTATACCATTATAGTATTTAATAATTAAAATTAAAACTCTGTTAACAAAATTCCCATAAATAGCAACTAATTCACTATTATTTCTCATTTGGAATTCTTTCCATGTAAAGTCATTATCCTTGGTTTCTGGAGCATTAACAGTTAACACATATCTTAAAACATCTTGCATATTTGGAAAATCTTCTAAATATTCATGAAGCCAAACAGCCCAATTTCTAGAAGTTGAAATCTTACTCCCTTCTAGATTTAAAAATTCATTTGCTGGAACATTAAAAGGAAGGATGTAATCCCCTAACATTTTTAATATTATTGGAAAAATTATACAGTGAAAGACAATATTGTCTTTACCAATAAAGTGAACTAGTTTAGTGTTTTCATCTTTCCAATATTTACTCCAGTCTTTTTTGTTTTTTTCTGCCCATTCTTTTGTTGAAGAAATATATCCTATTGGTGCTTCAAACCAAACATAAAGAACTTTGCCTTCTTCTCCTTCAACATTAATAGGAATCCCCCAATCTAAATCTCTTGTAACAGCTCTAGGTTTTAAACCATTGTCAAGCCAAGATTTAACTTGTCCTGTTACATTAGGTTTCCAGTCATCTTTATGCTCTTTTGTTATCCAATCTGTAATAAAATCTTCAAATTCATTTAAATTTATATACCAATGTTTAGTGTCTTTAAGAATAGGTTTGGAATTTGAAATTGTAGACTTTGGATTTTTAAGTTCATCAGTACTTAATGTGCTTCCACAATTTTCACATTGATCACCATAAGCATCTACAGCATCACAGATAGGACAAATACCGATAATATATCTGTCAGCTAAAAATTGCTTAGCTTCTTTATCATAATATTGTTTTGTTGTCTTAAATGAAAATAAATCCTTTTCATTTAATAAATTAAACAGTTCTATTGAATTTTTATGATGAATTTCTCTAGAGGTTCTCGAATAGTTGTCAAATGAAATTCCAAACTTTTCAAAAGAGTCTCTAATTAATTTGTCATACCTATCGATAAGTTC
Source organism: Flavobacteriales bacterium (assembly GCA_004214195.1). Lineage (GTDB taxonomy): Bacteria > Bacteroidota > Bacteroidia > Flavobacteriales > Flavobacteriaceae > Marisimplicoccus. Next base: position 1,078 of record SGZK01000032.1, read on the forward strand.
TTTAGGAGTAATTGATTCCTTTCTAGCTTGAAGAGAGATTGCTACACCATGCTCGTCACTACCACAAATAAAAGCTACATCATTATTTATTAATCTCTGATATCTAGAAAATATATCTGCAGGAATATAGACACCTGCAAGATGTCCAATATGAATTGGTCCATTTGCATAAGGGAGAGCTGCAGTGACAGTGAATCTTTTATTTTTACCTGACATAGAATAAATTGTGTTTTTTTAAAAACAGAATCCAAGATAAAATATTAAATTAGTATATGAAACTATTCCATTAATGTTTTTAATTTTTGATACAGAAACAACCGGTCTACCTAAGAAATGGAATTCTCCATTAACTGATTTTGATAATTGGCCAAGAGCAGTCCAAATTGCTTGGCAGATTCATTCAGAAGAGGGGCAATGCATTTCAAATGAGAGTTATGTCATATACCCAGAAGGTTATACTATTCCATATGACTCTCAGAATATTCATGGAATATCAACTCAGCTTGCTAAGAAAATTGGAAAAAATATAAATGAAGTTTTACAAAAGTTTAATGATGCTTTAGGTCAATCAAAATATATCTGTGGACATAATTTAAATTTTGATGCAAAAATTGTTGGTTCTGAATTTTTAAGAATAGAGGGAAAGAATCCATTAAAAGACTTTCCAAGAATAGATACTTGTACTGAAGAAACAGCAAGTTTATGTAGATTATCTGGAGGTAGAGGAAGAAAATACAAATTACCAACTTTAACTGAACTTCACATTAATTTATTTGGGAAGGAATTTGAATCTGCCCATAATGCCTCAGCTGATGTTGAAGCAACAGCGATGTGTTTATTTAAGCTATTAAAAGAGGGTAAAATTCACCCTGATTCATTAGAAGAAGATCTAAATATTTACAAAAAATTTAAAGAAATACATCTTGATCAAGTTTCACCCTCAGATATTGAACATATTAATTTATCTGAGCAATCAAAAATTTTGAGAGATCAAGAAAACATAGAAGAAAAGCCGAAATCAGAAAAAACTGAAAATACTATATCCCAAACTTCATTTGCTCATCTTCATACTTATAGTCAGTTTTCAATTTTACAATCAACCTCAAAGATTTCTGATCTACTTGAAGCTGCAAAAGAATATTCTCATGATGCAGTTGCAATAACTGATAAGTCTAACTTAATGGGAGCTTTTCATTTTATTAAATTAATGAAAAACTATAATGATAACTTATCTGATAATGAAAAGTATATTAAACCAATAATAGGGTGTGAGCTCAATGTTTGTGAAGATTATAAAGATAAATCTAGAAGAGATGATGGATATCAAATTGTCTTCATAGCAAAAAATAAAAATGGTTTTAGAAATCTTTCTAAGTTAAGCTCATTAGCTCATATAGAAGGATTTTATTATGTCCCAAGGATAGACAAAAAAATTATTTTAGAATATAAAGAAGATTTAATTGTGTTATCAGGTGGTATAAAAGGAGAGGTGTCATCAAAAATATTAAATCTTGGAGAAGAGATGGCTGAAGAATCAATAAAGTGGTGGAAAGATCATTTTAATGAAGATTTTTATCTTGAAATCATGAAACATGACCAAGAAAATGAAAATTACTTAAATCCAATTATAGTAGACTACTCGAATAAACATAAAGTAAAACTTGTAGCAACTAACAATACCTTTTACACTTCGAAGGATGATTCTAATGCCCATGATATTCTACTTTGTGTTAGAGACGGAGAAAAGCAATCTACTCCAATAGGAAGAGGAAGGGGTTTTAGAAATGGATTACCAAATCATGAATATTGGTATAAGCCTAAGAATGAAATGTTCGAATTATTTAAAGATTTACCTAACTCACTAGAATCTATAGAAGAAATAATTAATAAAGTAGAACCATTTGACTTATCTAGAGAGGTTTTACTTCCAGAATTTAAAGTTCCTAAAGAATTTATTCAAGAAAATGATTTTGACAGTAAGAAGGGTCAAAATTTATATTTAAGAGATCTAGCATATAAAGGAGCTGAAAAAAGATATGGTAAACTAGATAAATTGTTGAAAGAAAGGTTAGATTTTGAGTTAGATGTTATACAAAAAACAGGATATCCTGGATATTTTTTAATTGTTCAAGATTTTATTAATGCTGCAAAAGAAATGGGAGTTTCTGTTGGACCAGGAAGAGGATCTGCCGCAGGATCTGTAGTAGCATTTTCATTAGGAATTACAAATATAGATCCAATAAAATATAATCTTCTTTTTGAAAGATTCCTAAATCCTGATAGAGTAACCCTTCCAGATATAGATATAGATTTTGATGATGAAGGAAGAAATAAAGTGATTGAATATGTTATTGAGAAATATGGCTCAAATCAGGTTGCACAAATAATTACTTATGGAAGAATGGCAGCAAAATCTTCAATTAGAGATACAGGAAGAGTATTAGACTTATCTCTTGGAGAGGTAGATAGAATAGCAAAATTAGTTCCAAACTTAAGCTTGAGCAATATCTTTAATTCAAAGGATTTTGATCTTAAATCTACTTTAAGAACGGATGAATATAGTAGGGTTAGTGAATTAAAACAACTTTACAAATCTGAACAATTGTCAAGCAGAACTTTACAACAAGCTACATTATTAGAAGGCTCAATTAGAAATACTGGAACTCATGCCTGTGGTGTTATAATTACCCCAAGTGATATATCAGATTTTGTGCCAATTACTAGATCAAAGGATTCAGATTTTTTTGTAACACAATTTGATAATTCTGTAGTAGAAGATGCTGGTCTTTTAAAAATGGACTTTTTAGGATTAAAAACATTGACTATAATTAAGGATACGGTTAAGTTGATTAAATATAAATATCAGAAAACATTAATACCTGAAGAGTTCCCATTGGATGATAAAAAATCTTATGAGCTTTTCCAAAAAGGTGAGACAGTTGGAGTTTTCCAGTATGAATCGCTTGGAATGCAGAAATATCTTAAAGACCTAAAGCCAACAAATTTTAATGATTTAATAGCAATGAATGCTTTGTATAGACCAGGACCTCTGGAATATATCCCTTCATTTGTTTCTAGAAAAAATGGTAGTGAACCAATTTCATATGATGTGCCAGAAATGGAAGAATTCCTTAATGAAACATATGGGATAACTGTTTATCAAGAACAAGTAATGCTTTTATCACAAAAAATTGCTGGGTTTTCAAAAGGTGATGCAGACCTATTAAGAAAAGCAATGGGGAAAAAGATTTTTTCATTAATTGAAAAATTAAAACCGAAATTTATGAAAGGTGGAGACAAGAATGGTTTTAGTAAAGAAGTATTAGAAAAAATATGGAAGGATTGGGAGGCATTTGCTTCATATGCATTTAACAAATCTCATTCTACGTGTTATGCCTTGATAGGTTATCAAACTGCTTATTTAAAAGCAAATTACCCATCTGAATATATGGCTGCAGTTCTATCTAATAATATGAATGATATAAAACAAGTAACTTTTTTTATGGAGGAATGTAGAAGGATGGGAGTAAAAGTTTTAGGTCCAGATATAAACGAATCATATTATAAGTTTAATGTAAATAATCAAAAGGCTATTAGATTTGGAATGGGTGCTGTTAAAGGTGTTGGAAGAGGAGCTGTTCAGACAATTATTGAGAACAGAAAAGATGGAGAATATAAATCAATTTTTGATTTTGCTAAAAGAATAAATCTTAGACTTGCAAATAAAACAACTTTTGAAAACTTGATTCTTGCAGGCAGTTTTGATTCTTTTAATCTAAATCGTTCACAATATTTTAATATAGACACTGACGGATATACCTTTATTGAAAAAGCTATTAAATATGGGGGTAAATATCAAGAATCTGAAAATTCAGCTCAAATTTCAATGTTTGCAAATAAAAAAAATGATGCATATACTAATCTAAATATTCCAGATTGTGAAGAATGGATTAATCTAGAAAAATTAAGAAAAGAAAGGGAGGTAGTTGGAATATATTTATCCTCACATCCTCTTGAAGAATACAAAAGAGAAATTGAGAACTTTACTTCTGCTGATTTAAGCATTTTAGATGATTTAAATAGATTAAAAAATAAAGACTTTTATATTGGAGGAATAGTAAATGAAGTAGAGCATCTTTTTACAAAAAATGGTAATGGATATGCTGTTTTCTCATTTGAAGATTTTAATGATCAATATCAGTTTAGAATTTTTGGAGAGAACTACTTAAAGTATAAACATTTTTTAAAAGAAAGTGAAATTCTTCGAATAAGAATAAGTGTTAGAGAAGGATGGATAAACAAAGAAACAGGGAAACCAGGAGAGCCAAGAATTCAATTTCTTAACTTTGAGCTTTTAAATGGAATTATTGAGTCTAATGCTAAAAAAATAACTTTAAAGTTGGATATAAAAAACTTAGAAGAAGATCAAATAAAACTTTTGAGTAAAAAACTCTCTAAACATAAAGGAAAACATCCACTATATTTTGATGTTTATGATCCTGAGAAGGAGATTAAGCTATCATTGATTAGTGAAAATAATAAAGTTTCTATAACTAGAGATTTATTAAAAACACTTGAAGAAAATAAATTGAACTATAAATTAAATTGATTAAAAAAAAATTAATTCTTAGTAGAAATAATCTTAAATTGCTTAATAAAATTATATAAAATGGCATTAGAATTAACTGATTCAAATTTCGAGGAGATTGTTCTAAAATCTGACAAGCCAGTTCTTGTAGATTTCTGGGCAGAATGGTGTGGACCATGTAGAATGGTAGGACCTGTAATTGATGAGCTTAGTGAGGACTTCGAAGGAAAGGCTATTATTGGAAAACTAGATGTAGATTCAAATCAAATTTATGCAGCTAAGTTCGGGGTTAGAAATATTCCTACTGTTCTTCTTTTTAAAGATGGAGAAATGATTTCTAGACAAGTTGGAGTTGCTCCAAAACAGACTTATGAAGATGCAATTAATTCTGCATTATAGTTTTATCTCTTTTTTTAAACAAACTTTATAAAATACATTATATTTGCAAGCAATTTGGTCTGGTAGTTCAGCTGGTTAGAATACATGCCTGTCACGCATGGGGTCGCGGGTTCGAGTCCCGTCCAGACCGCGAAATTATCCTCTTAATCGGAGGATTTTTTTATTTAATTATTCTTTATATTTATTTATCAAATAAAATAATTCAATTTGAGAGTATTAATTTTTCTTTTAATAGGTTTTAATTTAAATGCTCAGTTAAGTAATAATAAAATTAAAAAGTGGATTTCTTCTCAAGATAATCTCAAAAATGCTTACGTGTCCATAGCAATAAAACCGTTACAAAAAGACAAAAAAATAAAAGGGGTGAATATTAATAAGTATATGACCCCAGCCTCAAATCTTAAATTGCTTACCGTATTGGCCTCAATTAAATCAGGAGATTCAATTAATTCTTTAAAATATAAATTTGTAAGGGATACGTTACATATTTCCCCAACAGGATATCCATTATTGGAACACCCTTTACATGGTGATGAGGAGCTAACCAATCTACTTAAGCTAGCAAATGTGATTGTTTATCACAAAGTCCCAAATAAGCTTTCAAAATATGGGCCTGCTTGGGCATGGGATGATTTTCTAGAATATTTTTCTCCTGAAAGAAATTCATTTCCTGTTTATGGGAATGTTATAATGGTAACAAAATCAGAAAATGGAAAATTGAAAGTTAAACCAGATATCTTTGATGTAAATCTTGATTCAACATTTAATCAATCTCATATTCGTCAAGAAAATAAAAATATTTTTACTATTAATCCGCTGAAGATAGAATTAAAAGACACATTGTTTATACCATACATTGTATCAGAGGAAACTACAAATAGCTTAATAAAATTTATTACAGGAAAGAAAGTTATAACTAAATCAAGTGAAATAATTAATCCAAAAATTTTATATTCTAAGATTCCTGAAAAAATTTATCAAGCAATATTAAAAAAATCAGATAATTTAATTTCTGAAAGTCTTTTAGCAAATGTTGGTTATATGTATACCGATACTGTTTCAGTTGATAATGGGATTGATAAAACTCTAGAGAAGTTAGGGCCAGAAATTCAAAATGGTGTTGAATGGTTTGATGGTTCAGGACTATCTAGATATAATATGGTTAAACCAAAAACAATTATATATATTCTTAGTGAGATCTATAATTATTGGGGTCTAGAAAGAATTAAAGAAAATTTTCCAAACAACTATATAATAGAAGATAAAGAGGACTTTGTTTGGGGTAAAACAGGAACTCTAAAAAATAATCATAATTATTCGGGCTTTATTAAAAATAGAAAAGGAAAATATTATATTTTTTCAATTATGATTAATCATTTTAATTCAGATGTATCAGATGTAAAGCAATCTATAGTAGACTTCTTGTTATATGTAAATAAGAATGGATAATACTAGAATAATAGTTAATTAAATAATTATTAGTAACTTTACAGTGTTGTGTGTTGTCTAAGTTAGGCAACTAAATAAGCTTTCCTTTTTGGGGGGCTTTTTTTTTTAATTATATTTAAAATATGGATAGTCAGAGTAATAGTTTTGAAACACTAAAGGATATTTTTAAGGATGTAAAAAATATTCTTGAAAAAATAAATAATTATGGTTTTTTTCAAAGATTATTTGCCTGGAAACTACTAAAAAAAGATTCAACAAAATTAG
>SGZK01000033.1:0-7765 GCA_004214195.1 Flavobacteriales bacterium
GCTGATACTTTTAATATATATTACTCTGAAGATATGAATGCTAATCTTGATAAATCTACTATTGATTTGAGGTTTAGATTAATGGAAGAGGAAAATTTAGAATACCTCGAAGCTGCTAAAAATGAGGATATAGTTGAGATTGCAGATGCTTTAGGTGATATACTTTATATTCTTTGTGGTACAATTTTAGCTCATGGCTTACAACATAAAATAGTTGAAGTTTTCAATGAAATTCAAAGAAGTAACATGAGTAAACTTGATGTTAATGGAAAACCAGTATTTCGAGAAGATGGAAAAATACTAAAGGGGCCAAATTATTTTAAACCTAAGATTAAAGAAATTTTAGAGAAGTAGGATCAAATCACTTGGTATCTCCAGCCATATTTATCTTCGCATAGATTATTCTGTATATCTGTAATCTTCTTTTTTATTATGGTACCATAAGGATTATCAGAATCTTTTATAGTATATTTCTTTTCTTTATATCCGAAGCTGATAATAGGAGCTATAACAGCAGCTGTTCCAGCACCAAAAACCTCATTTAAATTTCCGTTTTCATATTCTTGAATTATCTCTGAAACCTCAATATCCCTTTCTTCTACTTTTATCCCAATATCTTTAGCAACAGTTATTATACTTTTTCTTGTTACACCATCTAACATTGTATCAGTAAGTTTTGGTGTAATCAATTTATCATTAATTCTGAAAAATATATTCATAGTACCAGCCTCTTCAATTAAGTTATGGTTTACGGAATCAGTCCATATTATCTGATCATATCCCTTTTCTATTGCTAAAGTTGTAGGATAGAATGAACCAGCATAATTCCCTGCAGCTTTAGCGTAACCAACACCTCCCTTAGCAGCTCGAATGTATGTATCTTCAATAAGAACACTAAGTGGGTTAAAGTAGTATGCGCTTGCAGGAGAACAGATTATTATAAACATATATTCTTTTGAAGGGCTTGCAACAATTGATGGCTCACTTGCAAAAACAACTGGTCTAACATACATTGTAGTGTCTCCCTGTCCAATCCATTCTTTATCTATAGTCAGGAGCTCCTTTATGCCTTGTAAAAACAGATCTTTATCAATTGTTGGCATACTCATTCTTATACAAGACTTATTCAACCTATTGTGGTTTTCTTCAGGTCTAAACAACCATACTCTACCGTCAATGTCCTTATATGCTTTCATTCCTTCAAATATAGCTTGACCATAATGAAAAACACTTGCTGATGGAGAAATGGAAAGACTTCCATATGGAGTGATCTTTGGCCCGCCCCATTTACCATCTTTAAATTCACATATGAACATATGATCTGTAAAAGTTTTTCCAAAATGTAGTTCTTTAAACTTTACATCATTTATTTTTGTCGTGTTAGACTTAATGATCTCCATTATTTTTTTTAGAAAGATAATTAAAAAACAAAGATGAAACTACTTTTAACTGGAGGAACAGGGACACTCGGGAAAGAAATAATTAAGCTGTCAATAGTTGATGGAATTGCTGTGAATATATTAACAAGAAATAAAAAAATAAGTTCAAATAATAAAAGAATAAAATACTTCTATTGGGATCCTGATAATAAAGTTATAAATGAAAAATGTTTTGAAGGAGTGGATGTGATAATTAACCTTTCAGGATTTAATGTTTTTAATCTTTGGACTAAACGAAATAAAATTAAAATTTTAAATAGTAGGGTCAACTCTACTAAATTTATTTTAGATGAATTAAATAAAAAAAGAATTAAAATAAAAGCTTTTATTAGTGCTTCTGCAATTGCAGCATATAAGAGCTCATACTCTGAGTATTATACAGAAAATGAAAGTATTTCTGATAGAAATAATTTTATAAATCAAGTGATTGTTAAGTGGGAATCAGCAGTTCTTAATTACAAAGAAATAATGCCTTCTACTTCATTTTCAATTATGAGGATTGGTATAGTTTTGTCTACAGATAGTGGCTTATTTAAGATATGCAATAAATTGTCAAGATGTTATCTGCTGTCTACTATAGGTCCAGGAAACCAATGGCAATCATGGATTCATGTTAATGATGTTGCAAGGGTGATATTAAAAAACTCAAGAGAATCATGGGAAGGAATTTATAATGTAGTTGCACCAAATCCTGTTACCCAAAAAGAAATGTTAAGATTAATAGCTAAATATGCAAATAGAAAAATTATTTTACCAATGGTTCCTTTAGGAATAGCTAATTTAATTTTTGGTGAAATGTCAGAAATTTTATCCTCTAGTCAAAAAGTTAGCCCGTTAAAATTAAAGGAAAAGAATTTTAGATATAATTTCAGTAATTTGGATCAAGCATTAGCCAATCTTAATAACAAATTATATGACAATATGGCATAAAATATTATTGGCAATAAAATTGCTACATATTAGTTAAAAAACAAAAATGACAAAGAAATCTATAAATTCTTTAAAAAAGACTAAAGGGAGATCTCCTGCTCCAAGAAAAAGTAATAATACACTAAAGGAATTAAAGGAAAAGATTAAAAATGAAGAAGAAAAATATTTAAGATTATTCGCAGAATTTGAAAACTATAAGAAGAGAACTACTAAAGAAAGAATAGAACTTTATAAAACTGCAGGTAAAGAAATTATGCTCTCTTTAATTCCAGTACTTGAAGATTTTAAAAGAGCTTTAAATCAGGATCTTTCTAAGACAGATGATTCACAGGGTATAACTCTTATATATAATAAGTTATCTGATAGTTTAAAAAGCCAGGGTCTAAACGAAATTGAAACAAATATTGGAGATGAATTTGACCCAGATAGACATGAAGCTATAAGTCAGATTCCTGCTGAAAAAAAAGAAAACAAAGGCAAAATAATTGATGTTATTGAGGGTGGATACTCTCTAGGAGATCAAATTATTAAATTTCCTAAGGTTGTTGTTGCACAATAAATTATAAATATGAAACAGGATTATTATGAAATATTAGGAATATCCAAATCTGCTTCTAGTTCAGAAATAAAAAAGGCATATAGAAAAGAAGCAATAAAATATCATCCTGATAAAAACCCTGGAGATAAAACTGCAGAAGCTAATTTTAAAAAAGCAGCTGAAGCATATGAAATTTTAAGTGATCCAGATAAAAAGTCTAGATATGATCAATTTGGTCATAATGCTTTTGAAGGTGCTGGAGGATTTGGTGCTGGAGGTATGAATATGGAGGATATATTTAGCCAATTTGGTGATATATTTGGTAGTGCCTTTGGTTCATCTTTTGGAGGTTTTGGTAGATCTGGTCATACTAGAGTTAGAGGATCTAATTTAAGAATAAAGGTAAAGTTATCTCTTGATGAGATTATTAATGGTGTAGAAAAGAAAATTAAAGTAAACAGAAAAATACTATCAAAAGATGCAAAGTTTTCAAATTGTTCAGTTTGTAATGGATCAGGACAAGTAACAAAAATAACCAATACTATATTAGGGAGAATGCAATCTTCATCTATCTGTGTTAATTGTAATGGATCAGGAGAATCATTGTCTCATAAACCATCTGGAGCAGATTCAAATGGAATGTTAAATTATGAAGAAACAGTCTCAATTAAAATTCCGCCTGGAGTTGAGGAAGGTATGCAATTAAAGGTATCGGGAAAAGGAAATGAATCAAATAATAAAAATGCTTCTTCAGGAGATTTATTGGTGTTGATTGAAGAGCTACCTAATGATGATTTTGTTAGAGAAGGAAAACATTTACATTATGACTTATATATAAGTATTTCTGAAGCTACTTTAGGAATAAGTAAGGATATAAATTTAATTGGTGGTAAAGTCAGAATTAAACTTGAACCAGGCATCCAATCTGGTAAAACATTAAGACTTAGAAACAAAGGTATTCAAGATATTAATGGCTATTCTAAAGGTGATCTCTTAGTTCATGTAAACATATGGACCCCGAAAGTTTTAAATAAAAAGCAGAAAGAATTTTTTAAAGAAATGATTGATGATGATAATTTTAAACCCAATCCAAAAAAGTCAGATAAATCATTTTTTGAGAAGGTTAGAGATATGTTTGCATAATTGTTTTTATATTAGTAATAGTTCATATATTATAGTCCTAGATGAGTAAAATATTAATTATTGAAGATGAGGAGCCTATAAGAAGGGTTCTTGTTAGAATTTTGAATGAAGAGGATTCAAATTTTAAAATTCATGAAGCTTCAGATGGAAAGAAAGGTTTAGACTCTATTTCCAAGGAAAATTTTGATCTAGTTTTGTGTGACATTAAAATGCCAAAGATTGATGGAATTGAACTTCTTCAAAGGACACGTAAAAAAAACTCATCACTTCCATTCATTATGTTAACTGGTCATGGAAATATTGAAACAGCAGTAGAATCAATGAAATTAGGAGCATATGATTTTATTTCTAAACCTCCAGATTTAAATAGGTTAATAACTTCAGTTAGAAATGCTTTAGAAAAGAAAGAACTTGTTACGGAGAATAAAATTCTTAGAAAAAAAATTGCAAAAAAGTATCAAATTATTGGAGAATCAAAATCAATTAAAACAGTTTATGAATTAATAGATAAGGTTGCTCAATCAGAAGCAAGAGTTTTGATAACTGGTGAAAGTGGAACAGGGAAAGAACTTGTAGCACATCAAATTCATGAGAGGAGTTTAAGACAAGAATCCTCATTTGTTGAGGTTAATTGTGCTGCTATTCCTGCTGAATTAATTGAAAGTGAACTTTTTGGACATATAAAAGGATCCTTTACTTCAGCAGTTAAAGATAGACAAGGTAAATTTGAAGCAGCCAATGAAGGAACATTATTTCTTGATGAGATTGGTGATATGAGCCTTGCTGCTCAAGCAAAAGTATTAAGAGCTCTTGAAGAAAATAAGGTTCAAAGAGTAGGAAGTGAAAAAGACATAACTGTTGATGTAAGAGTTATTGCAGCAACAAATAAAGATTTAAAAAAAGAAATAGAAAAAGGAAGCTTTAGAGAAGACCTTTATCATAGGTTAGCTGTAATTTTAATTGATGTACCAACTCTTAGTAGTCGAAAAGAGGATATTCCTCTATTGGTAAACCATTTCTTAGAAATTATATGTAAAGAACAAGGAATTGAGTCTAAAAGTTTTTCTAAAGAATCTATAAACCTTCTAAAAGATTATAATTGGTCAGGTAATGTAAGAGAGTTAAGAAATGTAGTTGAAAGATTAATTATTTTGGGAGGAAATCCAATATCTGAAAAAGATATTAAACTATTTGCTGCAAAATAATAATGAGTTTATTTAGAAAAATAGCTATAATACTTTCTATAAATTTTTCTCTTCTTTTATATTCACAAACAGATACAGAAAAGTCTGATTTTATAAATGATATTTATAATGAAGCATTATCAAATGGTAATTCATATGAGTGGTTAGATTATCTATCTAATGAGATAGGAGGTAGGTTATCGGGTTCAATTAATGCAGAAAGGGCTGTAAATTGGGGTAAACAGGAGCTTACTTTAATATCTGATTCTGTTTGGTTACAAGAAGTAATGGTTCCAAAATGGGTTAGAGGTGCTCCAGAATATGCTCATATAGAATCTAGTCCAGGAAATACTATTTTTGTTCCTATTGCAGCATTAGGAGGCTCAATAAGTACTCCATCAATTGGAATAAGTGCAAATGTTATAGAAGTAAAAAGTTTTAATGAGTTAGATATTTTGGGTGAAGAAAAGATTAAAGGGAAAATAGTTTTCTATAATAGGCCGATGAACCCAACTACTATAAACACATTTCAAGCGTATGGAGAAAGTGTAAGTCAAAGAACGCAAGGGGCTAAGTTTGCATCTAAATATGGTGCAGTTGGTGTGATTGTTAGGTCAATGACTACAACATCTGATGACTATCCTCATACTGGTTCTATGTATTACGAGGATATTCCTTTAAATAGAAGAATACCTGCTGCTGCTATTAGCACTAACGGTGCAGATCTACTTAGTTCAATGCTATCTTTAAATAAAGACATAAAATTTTTTTTTAGACAAAACTCCAAGAATTTTCCAGATCAACTTTCACATAATGTAATTGCTGAAATAAAAGGAAGTAAATACCCGGATGAAATTATAGTTGTCGGAGGACACCTTGATTCATGGGATCTTGGGGATGGAAGTCACGATGATGGAGCTGGAATTGTTCAATCAATGGAAGTTATTAGAATATTAAAGTCTTTAGGGTACACTCCTAATAGAACTATAAGAGTAGTTTTATTTATGAATGAAGAAAATGGATTAAGAGGAGGTAATAAATATGCTGAAATATCAAAATTAAAAAATGAAAATCATTTTTTTGCATTAGAGTCAGATGCTGGAGGCTTTACTCCTAGAGGATTTAGTTTCGATACTTCTAAAGAGATATTTAATTCAATAAAACCTTGGGTTAAATATTTTAAAAAATACAGTTTAGATGATTTTTTTATAGGAGGCAGTGGAGCAGATATTGGTCCTTTAAAGGATGGTCGGGTAATTTTAGCTGGTTTACGTCCAGATACTCAGAGATATTTTGATTACCATCATGCCGCATCAGACACTTTTGATAAAGTTAACAGAAGAGAGCTAGAACTAGGTGCTGCTGCAATGACCGCTTTAGTTTATCTTATGGATAACTATAAACAATAATAATGACCTACATAATTAATAAATTCTCTAAATATAGAAGAGAATTTAGCTACAATTTAAAACTAGCATATCCCGTTATGATAGGAATGTTGGGTCATACATTTGTCCAATTTATAGATAATGTAATGGTTGGGCAATTAGGTACTGCAGAACTTGCTGCGATTTCACTAGGAAATAGTTTTGTATTTATAGCAATGTCAATTGGGATTGGTTTTTCTACTGCCATAACACCGTTAGTTGCTGAAGCTGATGGAGCAAAAAATAAGCCAAGAGTTGTTGAAATTTTTGAACATAGTATTCTTATATGTTTTATTCTGGGAATACTCTTATCTGGTATAGTTTTTTTAAATAAGAACCTAATAAGTTTTATGGGCCAACCTATTGAGGTTGTAGAGCTAGCAATTCCATATCTTTTTTGGGTTTCAATTTCTCTTATTGCTGTCGTTAATTTCCAATCATTTAGACAATTTGCAGATGGAATGTCTTTTACAAAAGCCGCAATGTATTCAGTATTAGCTGCAAATCTAATTAATGTAATACTGAATTATTTATTAATTTTTGGAATATGGAAATTCCCAGAGCTTGGTTTAGAAGGTGCAGCAATAGGAACATTGATTGCAAGATTTTCGATGCTAATCTTTATAATATTTTATTTAAAGTTGCATAAGAAATTATCTTTCTATGTTAAGAGTTTCTTTCCAAAAAAAATAATTAGCTCACATATAAAAAAGATTATAGCTTTAGGGTTTCCATCGGCATTACATAGTTTTTTTGAAGTAGGGTTTTTTCTCTCTGCTGTCTTTCTGTCTGGTCTTATTGGTAAAAATGCTCAAGCAGCAAATCAAATTGCATTGAACCTTTCTACAATGACATTTATGGTTGCACTTGGTGTAGGAGTTGCTGCAATGATTAGAGTTGGTAATCAAAAAGGAAGGATGGATTTTAGAAAATTAAGAGAAGTTGCAATCTCAACTTTTGTTTTAATATTTTTAGTAGATTTAATTTTTTGTTCAATATTTTTAACCTTTAATGATATCCTGCCACATTTATATTTGGATACATCTAATCTTGAAAATATTGGTGATGTAAATGAAGTAATATCTATTGCTTCTAAATTGTTAA
>SGZK01000034.1:0-7718 GCA_004214195.1 Flavobacteriales bacterium
GAATACTTGAAACAAAACCTAAAATAGTATCCCTAAATACTAATATAATTATAGCAGAAAGGGCACCTATCGAAGCTAAGAAGGTTCCTACTTCTCTTCCTGTTAATATTGACAGGATTAGGACTATACCTACAAACCACATAAAAATCATTACAACTTGTATGTAACTATCTACAGGTATATGTTTTAAAGAATCAGTTGACTTAAAATAGTCTTTAACTGTATTTAGAACTGCTCTTACAGTAAGTATAAATAGAATAACTGTAAATGCTTCTATAAGAAGATAAAGAGTATTAGAGTATGAAGGTATTATCCAGAAAAGAAAAAATAAAGAAGGGATATATGATAATAACCTTGGTACTTTGTTTTTTATTAATAGATCATCAAAAGATGAAGAAGTCGATTTTGCAATTCTTTTAAAGAATGATAAAATAATTTTTCTAGTAATAAAGTTAATCACAATTACTATTAAAGAGATAGAGGCTGTGATTATAAAAGCTGCTAACCCCTTTGAAACTAGGGCGCTCAAGCCTTTAGAAGTTAAAAAAGTAATAATTTCTTCGTAAAACATAGTACAAAAGTAAAAAACCCACCTAAACGGTGGGTTTTTTTTTAATAATATTTATTTTATTTAGTTATGTCTTGAAACTAATTCTAATGTAATAGGATCAGAGTGCTGGCTAGCAGCATTTAGGCCTTCCTGAAGTTTTTTAAATTTAAAACTATCAGTTGGTACGCCATCTGTCATAGAACCACCTTCAACAAATCTATTAAAAAAGAAGTGAGTTATGCCTTCATATGCATTCTCATTTCTTTCATAAACTTTTGCTAAACGCCAATATCTGTGTTTACCATTAATTATAGCTTTTTCAACATAAGGTTTCCAAAATAAAGACTCATAATTTTCAAAATCATCATTTTGAGCTTGAGTAGGAGTAAGACTGAATGTATCACCTGGTTCTAAAGTACCACCTGCCCAAATTGTCCTATCGACTGTTTTTAAATGATAATTTCTTCTTTCTTTACTTTCAGAACCAAGATCATTCATAATTCTTTCAACTCTTCTTGCAGAGATTTTTCCTTTATATGCCTCTATAGCTACAGCAAGCCAATCTCCATCAGCCCAACTTTTATCATGGGCATCAAGTTGTTCCTTTGAACTAAATCCAGTATTTATTATATAATGTGGGCCATTCTCACCTGTTTCAGATGTAACTTTCCATACAGTTTGCCAATTTTGTATTCCCTTTTCTATAGCAAGATCATGTACGGGTCCCATAAAAGCTTCTAGAGCTAAATATTGATCTTCTGCTCCTTCATTTAATTGAACAGCACTTAAGATGTTATATTGTGCTGAAGCGTTAAATGTAAATAGTAATGTAAGTAATAATATAATTTTTTTCATTTTAATTGATTTTTAAGTTATTTAATTAGTTAGCAACAAAGACGCATGTATATTCTTCAGCGTCTTGCATGTCTCTAGATGACTCAATTCCTTCCCATAGTTTATCCCATTTAAAACCTGACATACCTTCAAATTCTACATCTGTGTCACCTATTAAGTTCCATGCAAAATGTGTAAATCCATCAAAAGCATTATCAGCTCTATCTGTTACTTCAAGAAGTATCCATTGTCTTAACCTACCGTTTAAAATGTTTTTCTCAGCAATAGGTTTCCATACCTGAGTCTCGTAATTAACAAAATCCTCAGTTTTTTTATTCATAAGATTAAGTGTCGCTTTATCTCCTGGTTTAACTTCACCAGCTCTAATTGTAGCGTCAACTACTTTAATAGTGTAGTTTCTTCTTTCTCTACTTTCAGATCCAGTTCCATCCATCATTCGTTTAATAGCCCTTTTAGACATCTTGCCTTTATAAACCTTTTGTGCTAATGCCTCTCCATCAAAATAATTTTCTAATGTTTCCATTGAATTAAATAGGTCAAAAATTAGATACTCATTATTTTGTGCTTCATCTCCTTCTTGAGGAGTTCTTTTCCAAACTGACCAACCAGTCTGAAGCCCTTGATTTATAGCTTCTTTATGAACAGCAGACCAAAACTTTTCAAGTTTTAAGTAATCATTTTCAGCACCATCATTTAGATCAACAGCAGACATAATAGCATACTGTCCATTAACTGAAAGCCCTAAAAAAAAAGTAATAATTAATAGATATTTTTTCATTATAAATTGTTTTAGTTAATATTTTAAGTTAATAAATATATAAAAAAACTTCACTACCTGAGTGGGTATCGTTTTGTCAAAGTTAATATTTTACTATCTTCATAATAAGATGGAACCAGAAAGTATAAGTAAATTAATTCCTGTTATATTGCTATTAGTTCTTGGAATTATAGAATCTTTTGGAGGGCTATATTTTAATGATAAAAGATCAAAAGATGATTTAACTATTGAATTAGTATGTTTAACTATTCTTCCAACATTAATTCAACCTGCTATTTTAGCTTTTGTTATATTTATAATGGATTCATGGTTTTCTGTTTATGAAGACTTTTTTATTAATTCATTTTTTTTATGGCATGTTCTAGCTTTTTTAATCCTTGATGATCTTACTCAGTATTTATGGCATAGATTTTCACATGAAAATGCATTTATGTGGAAACTTCATAGACCTCATCATGTTATAGAAGAAATGGGTGTTTTGGTTACCTATAGAAATGCTTTTTTATATTACGCTTTTATGCCAGGAATATGGTTTTCAGGTATCCTAATATTCTTAGGAATGACAGAAGTTTTCCTCTACTATCTTCCTATCAAAATTACTGTAATATTGCTAGCTCATAGTGAAATAAAATGGGATAGATTTTTATATAAATATAAAATTTTACATCCATTAGCTTGGATTGTAGAAAGAACTATTTCAACTCCTTGTACTCATTATGCTCATCATGGATTAACTTCTGAGGATGGTGTATCAAATCCAAATGGAAACTATGGAAATTTATTATTTTTTTGGGATGTTTTATTTGGAACAGCCAAGATTACTAGAAAATACCCTACAAAATTTGGAGCATGGAATAAAATGAAAGAGCCATGGTATGTTCAATTATTTTTCCCTTTAATTAAATCAAAAGATACTAGAAGCGAGCTACATTCAATAAAAACCGATACAGATTATGATCCGTCTAAAGACTACAAAGATTTTAACGTATAAAAATAAATATCACAATGAATAACAATTCCTTTACTTTAATAACACTAGCAACCTTTTTATTAGTTAGTTGCGACACAGGATTAAACAAAACAAAACAATGTAATATAACCCCAGTAAATGGAACGGACGCTTATTGGGCAGAATATTTGGGACACGACCAAACCGTAGATTTTTGGCCAGATGAATTTGTGAATTACTGGGCAGTTGTTGTTAATAAAAACGACTTTCCGAATGTTGGGTTTAAAATTCAAGGAGAATTTCCAAATGCAAGATATTTTAGTTACAATGTTTATGGGGAAGATAGAAATTCCACTGCATCCATATTCGACACACAAATAAAAGCTGAAAATTGTTCTGCAAATCCATTCAAAAACCAAGAAAAAGAAACTTCAGTAGATAAAAATCTATATACGCTTTTTGTAGTTCCAGAGTCAGTTTCTGAATTTGACACGAAGGATAATGTATTGAAATTTATAGACGGCGAAGAAGAAATTGCCCTATTGCTAAGATATTACGTTCCAGCTGGAGGAGACCTAGCTGGAGTAGGTTTACCCAAGATTGAAGTATTTGATTTAGACTCAAAAGAGTCTGTAACGATTCCAAAAACAAGTAATTTATTAATGACAACTCCACAAATACTAGACAGAATTAATGCTGGGTATTCTTTTCAAATAGATAATAATGTTCGCTTTTATCGGGGCGATCCAACAGGGCTTTACCCAAATAACGACAACCAATATGTGCGTACTTTTTTAAATTACGACGACGACGATGTTTATGTTATTAGGTGGAAAGTACCAATCTCTCCAAAAAATAGTTCAGAATTTGATAGTGCGGAGGTTCGTTATTCTTCAATGAATTTAGGAGATAACATTACCAATAATTTTAATGGAATTTACGACACCCAATACAAACTAGATAAACACGGCTTTGTAACTCTTGTGATTACGGATGAAACACCCGAACTAAGAGAAAAAGCAGAAACTGCAGGATATAATTTTATGCCTTGGACTTTACCAGGTAACAAAGGATATTTAATATATCGAAACCTTTTAACGAAAGAAGGAGCGACAGCTGCTTATACATTAAATAAAGTTCCTATGCCTAGTTTTGCAACGAACCAATCCCATGTAATAACCCATGATGCTAAAAATTATATTGGTGCCTATGCACCTATTGGTCTTAGGATGACTAAAGCTGAATATTTAGCTAATTATTAATGCTGAATCAGAAACTCCAAGAGTAAAATAAAAAAACCCACTCAAATGAGTGGGTTTATTTTTGGTGGAGTCGGCGGGAATCGAACCCGCGTCCAAACAAGAAACAAAAATGTATTCTACAAGTTTAGTCTTCTTTGAATTTTCGAAAAAATATAGGTAGAAGACAACCTAAATATTTTTCTTATCACTGTTAGTTTCAATTTTTGCTTAGTGAGAACAAAAACCTATGTCAACGAATATGGTGTCTCATATATGATATCAGTTGACCAAAGCTATCATGAGACATCTAGCTTCCTAGCCTAGCTAGGATATTGCAAAGACTTACTAAAATTCAGTCAATTATGCAGCTAAAGCGTAGTTATTTTCGCCATTTAAATTTTGAAAATGATGTTAACGAGTTCATTTTCAATGCTCGACTTGCTAACATAGTTATTAAACTTGCTGTCAAAACCGGTCGACCCCAATATTTCAAAGTAACTAAAGTTTTGCAAATATATGACAATTAGCTAATTAAAGCTTAGAAGAAGTGGATCTTAATTCAAGAAGATTTTGGAGCAAACCTTCTAATTTATCTATAGCCAACATATTTGCTCCATCACTTTTAGATTTTGAAGGGTCAGTGTGAGTTTCAAGAAAAATTCCATCCACATCATTAACAATTCCAGATCTAGCAAGAGATTCAATATATTCAGGATTACCTCCTGTTACTCCAGAGGTTTGATTGGGTTTCTGAACTGAATGAGTGACATCTAGTATAGTTGGAGCAATTTTTTTCATTTTAGGTATACTCCTGAAGTCAACAATTAAATCATTATAACCAAATTGAGTACCTCTTTCAGTAATCATTATTTTATCATTACCAGATTCCTTTACCTTATTTACTGCAAACTTCATACTATCAGGGCTCATAAATTGTCCTTTTTTTATGTTTACTGTTTTGCCAGTTTTTGCAGCTGCAACTAATAATTCAGTCTGTCTTGCTAAAAAAGCGGGTATTTGAAGAACATCAACATATTTAGAAGCAACTTGAGCTTCATTTTTTTCATGGATATCAGTTATAACAGGTATTTTAAATTCTTGATTTATTTTTTTTAAAATCTCTAAAGCTTTAATATCGCCAATGCCAGTAAAGCTATCAAGTTTAGTTCTATTGGCTTTTTTATAACTCCCTTTAAAAATTAAAGGGATACTTAATTTTGAAGTAATATCTACAAGTTTTTCAGCAATTTTAATAGCTATCTTATCACTTTCAATAACACAAGGTCCAGCAATTAAGAGGAATTTGTCTTTTGGTATATTACTCAGATTCATTTTTCAAAATTACAATTAATATTTAATGAAACTATTTACGAACGACTTCAAATAATTTTCTATTCTCACATTTATATATTTTTCCCGGTAATTTTAGAACTAAATTATAATCATGGGTTGCTATTATCATTGTGATTCCAAGATTGTTTAGCTTTTCAAATAATGAGATAATTTCTACACTTGTCTCAGGATCAAGATTTCCAGTAGGCTCATCAGCAATTATTAACTCAGGATTATTTAAAAGAGCTCTTGCTATAGCAACTCTTTGTTGTTCACCTCCTGATAATTTAGAAGGATAGGTGTCTAAATTAATTTCAACTCCAACCATATTCAAAACTTCAAGTATTCTGTCCTCGATCTTTTTATTATCTAACCAGCCGGTAGCTTTTAAAACAAATTCTAAGTTATTATATATACTTCTATCATCTAGTAATTTAAAGTCTTGAAAAACAATTCCAATTTTTCTTCTTAAAAATGGAATCTGGTAATCTCTAATTTCTTTAAGATTAAAACCTGCTATTTCAAATCTTTCTGAACTATTTATTGAAATATCACCATAGAATGATTTTATTAATGTTGTCTTTCCACTACCAGTTTTACCAATTAGGAATGTCATTCCACCTTTTTCAATATTAAGATTAATATCAGTTAAAATTTCTTTTCCTGATAATTGAATATCTAAACTTTTAATAAAAACTAATGACATTTATGGGTAATAATTGTGTAAATATAAACTAAAGACTCTTTTTTTAAAAAATTGTTAATTATTATTAGTTTTTTATTATTAAAAAAACTTCAATTAATTTAAATTTGTTCCTTATTTTTGGAAATCATGAGAAAATTTTACTTTTTACTCCTCCTTATTTTATCTTCATGTGCTAAAAAGGTTGATCTAATAGTCCACAATGCAGAAGTATATGTAGCAGATCTAAACTTTAATAAAAGTTCAGCTTTTGCTATTAAGGATGGTTTTTTTGTTGAAGTTGGTGAAGAAGAGATATTAAAAAAATATTCATCAAATAATATCATTGATGCTCAAGGTCTTCCTGTTTATCCTGGTTTTATTGATTCTCATGCACACTTTTACAATTTAGGGTATTCTAAAAATCAGGTTGATCTGTTTAATACTAAAAGTCTTAAAGATGTTGTTGAAAGGGTTAAAAAATTTGATATTGAGATGGAATCTGATTTTATAATAGGTCGCGGTTGGGATCAAAATGATTGGTTAAATAAAGCATTTCCGACAAACAAACTTCTTAATGAATCCTTTCCAAATAAACCAGTTGTTCTTAGAAGAATTGATGGTCATGCATATTTAGTTAATGATGTAGCTTTGCAACTTGCAAATATTTCTAGTTCTTCTAAAGTTGAAGGAGGTGAGTTTATTAAAAGTAGAGGGAAACTAACTGGAGTTCTTATTGATAATGCAATGCGTTTAATTGATAAAATAATCCCTGAACCAACAATTGAAGAATCAGTTAAGGCTCTACTGGAAGCTCAAGAAGCTTGTTTTGAAAATGGTTTAACTACTATATCAGATGCGGGAATGTCTAAAAATCAAATTATGTTGATTGATAGTCTCCAAAAACAAGGCATTTTAGATATTAGGATTTATGCAATGATTGACAATGATAAAGAATCAGTTGATTATTTTATTGAAAAGGGACCATTAAAAACCCCAAAGTTAAATGTAAGATCTGTAAAAGTTTATGCTGATGGTGCTCTTGGTTCTAGAGGTGCTTCTTTGATTAACTCATATTCTGATAGGAGAAATCATTATGGATTAATGAGAACTTCTCTTGATTCTATTAGATCATTGGCATTTAAACTTTCTGGTACAGGATTTCAGATGAATACTCATGCTATTGGAGATAATGCTAACAGGATAGTTTTAAATGCATATAAAGATGCTCTATACGACTATAGAGACCCAAGATGGAGAATAGAACATGCTCAGATAATTCATCCAGATGATTATGATCTCTTTAATCCTAAGATTATCCCATCTGTTCA
>SGZK01000035.1:0-7634 GCA_004214195.1 Flavobacteriales bacterium
TCAATAATAAATTCAGAGGGTGTTAAAGTTATTGATTAATGAAATATATTAGCTTAAATCATAATTCACAGCCTGTAAACTTTCAAACAGCTTTAATTAACGGTTTAGCTCCTGATAAAGGCCTGTATTTCCCAGAAAAAATTATTAATCTTCCAAAAAAGATTATTGATAATATAAAAACGATAGATGATACTGAATTATGTTATGAAGTTATTAAAGACTATATAGGTAATGATTTTACCGAAGATGAATTAATTAAAATTATTCAAAAGACAATAGATTTCAAAATACCTCTAAAGAAAGTTGAAAATTCAATATTTTCCTTAGAGTTATTTCATGGTCCAACTCTTGCTTTTAAGGATATTGGCGCAAAGTTTTTAGCGTTATGTATGGATAAAATTAAGAATGATTTTGATTCAAAAGAAATTACAGTTTTAGTCGCAACATCTGGAGATACTGGTGGAGCTGTTGCAAAAGGATTTGAAGGTTTAAATGGAATTAATGTTTGTATTCTTTATCCTAAAGGAAGAATTAGTCAAGTTCAAGAAAAACAAATTACAACAAATGCTAAAAATGTTATTGCTTTTGAAGTTAATGGTAATTTTGATGATTGCCAGAAAATGGTTAAAGATGCCTTCAGTGATATTGAAATAAAAAATAAAATTATATTGACATCAGCAAATTCAATAAATATTGCTAGATGGTTACCTCAAATGTTTTATTATTTTTTAGCTATAAAAAAAATAGAAAATAATAATCAAAATATTTTTTCAGTTCCAAGTGGAAACTTTGGCAATATTTGTGCAGGAATTTTAAGTAAAGAAATGGGTTTAAATATTCAACTATTTCTAGCCTCAACTAATATTAATAGTACAGTTCCTAGATATTTAGAATCTGGTATATATAATCCTAAAAAAACGAAACCTACAATTTCAAATGCAATGGATGTGTCAAATCCAAGTAATTTTATTAGAATTCAAAAGATATTCAATAATGATCTTCAAAAAATCAATAAAGTCATAAAAGGTTATAGCTATAATGATTCTGAAACAAGAGAAGCTATTAAAGATGTTTATAACTCTTATAACTATATAATGGATCCACATAGTGCAATTGGATATCTTGGTTTAAAAAGTTATTTAAAAAATCTTAGATCTGATGTAAATGGTATTTTTTTATCAACTGCTCATCCAATAAAATTTAAAGAAGAAGTAGAAAATAGTATTGGAGATCAAATTAGTCTTCCTTCAAGACTAAAAAAGATTATGACAAAGAAGAAAAATACTATTGAAATTGAAAGCTACGATCAATTAAAAGATAATTTATTACGTAGGGTCAATTAATTATAGGAAGCTTAAATTCTCCCAAAGGGCTTTTCTGTTTCATTAACTCCTCAATAACTTCAATTTTTCTGGGAGCATCTGAAGATAAATTTATTGGACCATCATTTGTTATTAAAATATCATCCTCTATTCTTACTCCAATATTCCACCATTTAGGATCACAATCACTTCCACTAGGTATATAAATTCCTGGCTCAACAGTTATAACCATGTTTTCAGAAAGTATTCTATCTCCAGGATCATGAACATCAAGCCCTATATGGTGAGAAACTCCATGAGGAAAATATTTTGAGGCTTCTCTTACATTATTTATTATTCCTAAAGAAATTAAGCCTTCTGAGATTATTTTATATGAAGCCCTATTAATATCTGTAAATGAATTCCCAATCTTAGACATTCTTATTCCTTCTTCTTGAGCAAGATAAACAAGGTTATAAATTTCCTTTTGTTCATTAGAAAATTTACCATTAACTGGAATAGTCCTAGTAACGTCAGCTGTATAACCTCTATATTCAGCTCCAACATCCATCAGTATCAATTGATCTTTTATATTATTATTATCATTTGTGACATAGTGTAATACACATGAGTTTCCACCCGACCCTACTATTGAGTTATATCCTTGATGAGCAGCTCCATATTTTCTGTATATATATTCATGAATACCCTGAACCTCTCTCTCTGTCATTTCGTTATGGATAGCTTTCATTACTTCAACTTGAGCAAAAGCAGAAATCTTTACAGCTTTTTTTAATAATTCAATTTCTTCATTATCTTTTGTTTGTCGTAGACTTTTCATTAAATCATTTAAAGTTTTAGTGTTAATTGATAGCTTTTTATTATCAATAAGCTCATTATCGTTTTTATTATTTGATCTATCACTTAGCAACTTCTCAAATTTTATTTGCAAATCGAATAAATCATAAATATCATTTGTATTATCTCTTACATCATCTCGTAATTCATTGTGAAGGACATAATCAAAATTGCTAAAATCCAATTCAGTTTCAATAAATGCTGATCTAAGATGAACTCTATCAAAACCCATCTTTCTAGCCCCTTCAATACCTAATCTTTTTCCATCCCACATTTCCCTATATTCATTTCTCTCTCTAATAAAGAGTTGTTCATAATATTTGCCTTTTTTATCTTCTTGTTGATTTGAATAAATTACTAAGACACCATGTGGTTCTCTCCAACCTGTTAAGTAATAGAAGTTAGGGTTTTGATGATACATAAAGTTTGTATCATTAGATCTTTTCATTACGGGGGACGTAAAGAAAATAGCTACACTATTATTTGGCATCTTTTCTCTAAATTCAGATCTTTTCTTTTTATGAAAATCAGGACCTAAATCATCATTATACTGTTGAGAATTTAACAGAAAACTATTATTAATAATTAAAAGAATTAAAAATATTTTAATTTTAGAAGTCATTTGTTGATTTAATCATAAAAGTAAATCAATTTTGTCTAATGAAAAAAACATTTCTTTTCAATAAACATTCTCAATTAGGAGCTAAAATTTCTGATTTTGCAGGATTTCAAATGCCTATTAGCTATTCATCTGTTAACAAGGAGCATTTGCATGTTAGAAATAGTGCAGGAATATTTGATGTATCTCATATGGGGGAGATTTTAATTTCTGGAAAAAATTCTACTAAACTTTTACAAAGAATTTGCAGTAATAATATTTCAAAGTTAGATCCAGGAATGGCTCAATATAACTGTATTACAAATTTTGAAGGTGGAATTATTGATGATTTAATTGTTTATAAAATTGAACTAGATAAATATCTCTTAGTTGTAAATGCCTCAAATATTCAAAAAGATTATACCTGGATATTAGAACAAAACAAAGCATTTAATGCAACTATAAGTGATGAGTCTAATAATTACTCGCTTCTTGCAATTCAGGGACCTAAGGCAATTGATTATTGTCAAAACTTTACAGATGTAGATTTAAAGGAGATTAATAACTATTCGCATGTTACATCAAAGTTTAATGACTGTAATGATATTCTTTTATCTAAGACTGGGTATACTGGTTCTGGTGGATTAGAAATATATATCCCTAATAAAGATGTAGTAAATATTTGGGATTCTCTTTTCAAATTCAATAATAATGAAACTTTAAAGCCAGTAGGTCTAGCAGCTAGAGATACACTAAGAATTGAAATGGGTTATTGCCTATATGGTAATGATATTAATGATAACACCTCCCCTATTGAAGCTGGATTAGGCTGGATTACGAAACCTGAAACTGAATGCATTGGTTTTGAAATTTTTAAAAATCAAATTAATAATGGGACTAAAAAGAAACTAGTTGGATTCAAACTTAAAAATAGAGGTATTCCTAGAGTTGGATATAAGATTTATAATTCTAGTCATAAAGAGATTGGAGTTACCACATCAGGAACTTTTTCTCCTGTTTTAAAAAAAGGAATTGGTTTAGGATATATAAATATTAAGTCATTAGGAACTGACAAAGAAATCTATATTAAAATTAGAGATGAATTTATTAAATCAGAAATCGTAAAGCCACCATTCATAGAAATATAAATAATGGTTAAAAAGATAAATTTAATAGTTGCGACATTATATTCAATTATACTTGCTATTGTTGAAGCGATATTGAATTGGGGTGATTGGCAATATGCTCCTTTATGGATTGTTGACTATTTGATTGTTATAATTTTATTATCAGCCGTATTTGTATTTAAGAAAAATATTCAAAGGTTAATGTTATTATTAGGATGGGCTTTTTCAGCAGGCGTGATGTATATGGTTCTTTTTATAAACTTAGAACCTACTCCAACAACTATAGCATCTCCTAATATTGAAGGCAAATTACCATTAGTAGGATTAGCCCTTATGGTTTCAATTGTTGGAACTGTATTAACTATAATTGATAGTAAAAACAATTAATAATTATTTTCTTGGTTCAATACTTGAAACTTTATCTCTTAATAATTCAAAATCTTTTTCTATATCACCAGTAGTATAAAAGGGTTTATTTAAAATCACAGTTTTATTTTTATAGTCAAATGAGGTCATCATTATAGGGATTCTTGATTGATTAGCAATGTAATAAAAACCTGTTTTCCATTTTTCAACTTTTTTCCTTGTACCTTCAGGTGCTATAGCTAAATGATTGATCTTATTTTTATTGATCAATTCCACAACAGTTTCAACATAATTTTTGTTAATTACCCTATCAATAGGTATTCCACCCCAAAACTTAAATATTAAGCTTGTTAAAGGATTAAATAACTCTTTTTTTCCAAGAAATTTAATCCTTTTATTAAGAACTGTTCGAGTTAAAACAGCAACTATAAAATCAAAATAACTAGAATGAGGTACAACAGCTACAATTAACTTTGGAGTATCTGGATATTCACCTTTTATAGTCCACCCCATAAGTTTAAATAGAATTAATTGAGCTAACGGTTTTTTCATTGTTTCTTAAGATATTCTTCTGCTCTAATCAAGTCTTGAGGTGTATCAATTGATATTCCGGAAAAATCTGTTTTGACCATCTTAATTTTTTTTCCATGATTAATATACCTTAGACATTCAATTCTTTCTTTTTTCTCCATCATTGTTTTTTTCATTTTTGAAAATTCTATAAGTGTTTTTTTTCTAAATGCATAGACTCCGATATGTTTATAGATATTTATATTTTTTAAATCTGAAATCATAGGAATTCTGGAAAAATTAATTGAATAGTTATCCTTATCAACTATAACCTTTACATTATTTGGATTATTAAGTTCTTCTTTATCATTAAACTTTCTCATTAAAGAAGCCATTTCAACTTCTATGTTTTTAAACTCATTTACTAATTTTTCAATTGATGATTTATTAATAAATGGTTCATCTCCCTGCAAATTTACAATTATATCATATTCAAGATCTACTGCAACTTCAGCTATTCTATCTGTTCCGGACTCATGATGTGAAGAAGATTTCAGGTAGTTTCCATTAATAGATTTTAGTAAATCTATTATTTGATCACTGTCTGTAACAACATAGACTTCGTCAAAGACATTTGTCTTTAATGCAGATTGATATGTTCTAATAATAATTGGGACTCCAGATAATTTTTTTAGCAATTTGCCATAGAATCTTTTGGATTCAACCCTAGCTGGAATTAATGCAATCTTTTTCATTTAAAATATTTTTCTAATATAATTCATTTATTAATAGTTTTACGAATAAAAAAAAATTGTAGATTTGTTAATATCAAAAAAAAACAAGATGAATAAAAAACGTGGACTTGAGCTCTTTTTATGGATACTATCTGTTTTCTTTGCTTCGCAAATATATAGTTCAATCAATGGACCTATAAAATTTAATAAAGTAAAAAATGAAAGATACGCAGTGGTTATTGACAGGCTAAAAGACATTCGTAATGCCCAAATAGCTCATAAAGATGTTAAAGGTTATTATGCTAACAATTTTGATGAGCTTGTGAGCTTTGTAGACAATGGCCTTTTTACTCTTATCGAAGAGAAAGATTCCTCCTATCTAGCATATGACAGGATATATAGAATTGATATGCTAAGAGAAGTTAAAATAGTTCGCGAATTAGGAAAGGTTTCTGTAAAAGACTCTTTATTTAAAGATAATGAGAGTTATAAACAGATGGCATTTATTCCTATCAAAGGGAAAGAAGATGAAAAATTTTCAATTTCTGCAGACATTATTGATAAAAATGGATATGAAGCTCATGTTTTTGAAGTAAAAGTCAAAAAAGATGTTATTCTTTATGATCAGAATAAAGATCTTCTAAAGCAAGAAAACAAAGTAATATCTGTTGATGGTGTTAATGGATCTGAAATAATTCTTGGCTCAATGACTGAGGTTAGCACTAGCGGAAACTGGCCAACAATTTTTGATGCAAACAATAAGTAAAAATAATTCACTAGACACATTAGAAGTTCATCAATTTAAATCTAATTTTTTTATTGGAAATAATAATTCTTTTAAATTATTTAATCCAAAATCGTATTCTAAAAGCGATATTAAATCTAATAATATCAACATAATTCATTTTGAGAAACCCCCTGTTATAA
Source organism: Flavobacteriales bacterium (assembly GCA_004214195.1). Classification (GTDB taxonomy): domain Bacteria; phylum Bacteroidota; class Bacteroidia; order Flavobacteriales; family Flavobacteriaceae; genus Marisimplicoccus. The sequence continues at coordinate 6,422 of SGZK01000035.1, forward strand.
TTCCAAAATCATTATTTAAAAAGGATAACTTAAAAAAATACGTCTCAACTAACTATAAGCTATCAAAATCTTCAGATATTGCTTATGATCAAACTAATAATAAATTAATTTATATAGTTTATGAAAGACGAAATACCTTAGAAAGTCTTTTTAATAAAGAAAATATTGAATTTAGATCAATTAATTACTTCACAACACTATATGAATATTTATTACCATTGAAGAAAAAAGATGATTTATCAATATATATAAATCTTCGATCTAACTTATTTGATCTAATTATATTTAAAAAAAATGAATTCTTTTACTTTAATACATTCAATAAAAACAACAAAGAAGAGTTCCTTTATTATTTATTATATGTTTTAAAAAATTTTGAAGCAGATATAAATACATCTAAAATTATATTCTTAGGCAAGTTTGAAGAATTTAATGATTATTATGAATATGCAAAATCATATGCAGAAGTAATATTTGAGGAAAATAAATCTGAAACAAAAAATACTATAAAACATGAATCTCCATTCTTCTTAAATTCTTTAGTTTGAAAATAATTTCAGGATCTAAAAAAAGTCATGTAATTCGTGCTCCAAAGAATTTATCAATAATAAGACCTACATCTGGATTAGTAAAAGAATCATTGTTTAATATATTAAATAATTATTTCATTTTCAATGAAATTAAAGTTTTAGATCTTTATGCAGGAATTGGAAATATTTCTTATGAATTTGGATCAAGAGGATGTAATGAAATTGATTCAGTTGATATTAATTTTCGATGTACTAATTTTATAAAAAAAATGGCTAAAGAGCTTAATTTCAACATTAAAACATTCACACTTAGCGTAGATAAATTTATTATGAAAAATGAATCTAAATATGATATTATTTTTGCAGATCCACCTTATCCTTTTCTGGATAAAAAATACACAGATTTAATTAATTCAATTTTTGATTTAAATATGTTAAATAAAGGAGGATTATTAGTAGTTGAGCATTATAAAAAAATTGGATTAAATAAAAACAAAATGTTTTATTTTGATAAAACATATGGAGGAACAACATTAAGTTTTTTTAAAAAAGCAAGCCTGTAAGCCGGATTCTGTCGAGTCTTATCATTTATCTAGGCATATTATTACTAAAATGCTCAATCCACCTACCCTTCTGTATAAGGCGAGCAACCTTAATTCACAGATATACTTGGTGTTTCACCA
>SGZK01000036.1:0-7383 GCA_004214195.1 Flavobacteriales bacterium
ACAAAAGAAGGTACTGGCACAGGGGATCAGATAGATGGTGTTGGAAATAATGGAACAGAAGAAGGTACTGTAACATGGTCTGTTCCAATTGGAAGCGCAGGCACATACTACTATCAATGCTCTATTCATGGAGATATGGTTGGACAAATTATCGTAGAAGAATAGAGATGAAATAATCTATATCTTTTATATAAAATCTCAAAAAAATAAATCTATATTTGCCAAAAATTTGAAATGAATTTTAAAGAAATTTTTACTGCTAGTATGATTCTATTTGCTGTAATTGATATAGTTGGAAATATTCCAGTAATTATATCACTTAGAAGGAAAGTTGGTAAGATAGAATCTGAGAAAGCAACAGTAGTTGCCTCTTGTATAATGATTGCATTTTTGTTTATAGGAGAAGAAATACTTAACCTAATTGGAATTGATATAAATTCATTTGCCGTAGCTGGATCAATAGTTATCTTCTTTTTAGCACTTGAGATGATATTAGGTATCTCACTATTTCAAGATGATCAACCAGAAACGGCATCAATAGTCCCAATTGCTTTTCCATTAATAGCTGGCGCTGGAACACTTACAACATTATTATCTCTTAGAGCTGAATTTCAATTAACAAATATTATTGTTGCAATAATAATTAATTCTCTTTTTGTATATATAGTTCTAAAGTCATCAAATAGAATTGAAAATATTCTTGGAAAAAATGGAATAGCAGTTGTAAGAAAAGTTTTTGGAATAATACTTCTCTCAATAGCAGTAAAACTTTTTTCAACTAATATTGACCTTATAACTGGATAACTCTTAAATTTTGAAATACATTAAATTAATCTCTATATATTTTTTTGGACCAGCATATATTTATATTGGTATAAGACACTTAACTGAACCAGACTATTTTTTATCAATAATACCTAATTATATGAGCTTTCATCTAGAATTAGTTTATTTAAGTGGTGTTTTTGAAATTCTTTTAGGATTTATGCTTCTATTTAAACAATATAGAATTATAGCTGCAAAAGGACTAATTCTTCTTCTTCTAGCAGTATTCCCTGCTAATATATATCTTGCTCAAAGCACTCTAGCACAGTCTTTATTAGAAATCACAAAAGAAACTGCAATTATTAGACTTCCTTTTCAAGCTGTATTTTTATTATTTGCTTATTGGTTTACAAAAAAATAAATATTCGTAACTTTATTTAATGAAGAATTTCTTTAAATGGCATGAAGAATTTACTTGGAAATTTGCTAAAAGATTTGGTTTTACCAAATACCAAATGGCACTATTAGCTTGGTTAGAAGGTTTTCTAATTGGATATCTACTCTGCAAGTTTGTTTTTTAATATATTTATATATATGATTTTATCAATTTCTTGGAACTGCAAACACACTTGGAAAAAAGCAAGACATAATACATTATGGTGTCTGTTAGGTTGCTCAATAGGTGATTTTGGCACTATTTATTATTTCCAAAATATTGACCATACTTGGTCAATCACCGGTATAATGATTTTAGCAATATTTAATGGATTATTAACTTCAATTATTCTAGAGACATTCATACTATTAAAACAACTAGGATTATTCAATGCAATAAAAACAGCTCTTGGAATGAGCCTTATTTCAATGATTTCAATGGAAATAGCTATGAATATTACAGATATACTTATAACTGGAGGAGCATTAATAACTTGGTGGGCTATACCTATTATGCTTACTGCTGGTTTTATAACTCCTTTACCATATAATTATTGGAGACTAAAAAAGTATAACGAAAGTTGTCATTAAATAGTTCTTAATGAGCTTAATTCGCCCCTTTCTGATACTTTTTATAATTGTTTTGATTTTTAACTTAATTATGAGTTTATTTATATAATGAAAGAGAAAATACTAGAATTACAGAAAAAGTGGGCTGACGGAATAATAAAAATGGGTGAGCTATCGAATGATAGAAAAGTTTTAGAAAGTTCGACAATTCTTTTTCTAAATGATATGTATGACTTTGATGGAGGTCCAATATTATTTAAACCTACAAAAGCATCTGAAATACAATATAGATATAATCTTTTAGAAGCTCTTTCATACTTTATTGCTGGAGATGATAGAGAATGTAGTGAAGATCAAGGGTTTGCTTTAGCAAAATGGAAAAAAATTACTTTTGATAATAGTCATATTAAGATAATTGAAAATCTGGGCTTTGCTGTAGGTAATTATTACTTTGAAAATGAAAAAACAAAAATTAAAGCTGAGTATAGTTTTGGATATATAGAGATAGATTCTTATGTTAAAATTTTTCTTCACCACTCATCTATTCCATACAAAAAATGAAATATTCTAAAATCATCTCAGGCACTATGAATTGGGGTGTTTGGGGAAACAACTTGTCAACTAAAAAGGTAGCAGATCTAATTACAAATTCAATAGAATATGGCATTGACACATTCGATAATGCTGATATATATGGTGGATATACAACTGAAGAATTATTTGGAAATGGTCTAATAGAGTCAGGAATTGATAGGGAAAGAATAAAGATTATATCAAAGTTTGGTATAATGTACCCATCAGATAAATTACCCATTACGGTTAAACACTATGATTACTCAAAAGACCATATAATTAAATCTGTTGAAAATTCATTAATAAATCTTAAAACTGATTATTTAGATTGTGTTTTAATGCATAGGCCTAGCCCGATTATGGATATTAATGAAATATCTGATACGGTTAATAAGCTTTTAGAATCTGGAAAGATTAAATCTTTTGGGGTTTCAAATTTCAGTGCTCAACAAATTCAAGTCTTTGAAAATATAGTTAAAATTGACTGTAATCAAATTCAATGTTCATTAACTCATTTAGATCCTATTTATGATGGAACATTAGACTATATGCAATCAAAAGATATAAAACCCATGGCTTGGAAACCTCTTGGTGAATTCTATTTAAAAAAGAATGATCAAAATAATCGAATAAGAGAAAAGCTTTTAAAATTCAAAAAAAAATATAATTGTTCCGAAAGTCAAATTCTCCTATCATGGTTGATTAAACATCCTTCTAATATTATTCCTGTTGTTGGAACAACTAAAATTGATAGATTAAAAGAATCTATAGATTCTACTAGTATTAATTTAGATTTAATTGATTGGTTTGAAATATTAGAAGCTAGTGTTGGAAAAAGAGTTCCATAGACTATTCTAGATTTAATATTGCCTCATCTAACCACTGAAGTCTACTATTAACCCAATCTTTCATAAAATCAATCTCTTCATTATGAGAATTTGCAACAAACTTATTTGGCCAAATGTACCTTCCTAATATATCCCATCTAGAAAAGTTTTGATATATAGCTCCCCTATCATTAAGAAACTTAGAGTATTCATCTATTTTATCTGTTATAGATTGATTTGATAGTAAATTTACTCTAAGGTCGTTCCATCTGACTTTAAGTTCTTCTTTAAATTTTGGTGATTCCATCAGTCTATTCCACCAGAAAGGTACTTGCCAAATATCAGCTGGACATATTTCATTAAATTTAAACCCCCATCCACTTGTAGTCCATCCATTACAATAGTCTGAATTACCAAAAGCTAAGTTAAAGTCCCATATTGGTCCCATTTTTAATTTTCCATTTACATCCTTATTTAAAAATGTACTCAGTCTATAGCCATCAATATTTTTCGTGATTTCGTTTATTATAAAAAAGTTGATAAATGAATCTATATCGATATAACTTAAATAACCATTTTCTAAATTATTAAATTCATCAGACAATAAATTTGACTCAAAATCATTTATATATGTTTGGATATATTCTTTTTGTTCAGTTGAAATTTTTTCTGGTTTTGGATAATCATATATAAAATATATTTCTGATTGATCTGACAAATTACCGTTCGTATTATAATTAGATCTAAATGACATAGACGAATCATAAGTGGTTCCTGATGATGAATCACCAGTTGCCTTATCAATTTTAATTATATAACCCCCATTTGCTGAAGAACCTGAATGTTTTGTTACATCTACCCTGTTTTTATCTCTTTTGATTTTTTCCATTAAAATATAAATACCCCTATAATCACCATTAATTGATAAATTGTAAAATTTCGTATCACTAGCCTTGTAACCTATTAGATTTGAAAGATCAAATGTTAATTTGTTTCTTATTAACGATTTATCACTATATGGGCCATAAAATATCCAATCCTCTTCTTCTGAAAAACCTCCTAGAGAAACATCTATATCATCATTAAAGTCGCTACTCCTAGTCTCAAATCCATAAGATTTTTTATCAAACATTTGTGAAGAGCTACCTCTAATCTCAATACCTATATTATAGTCAGATTTAATTAAGTCTTCTTCAATAAGACTTAATGTAGCATTAATCTTAGGTTCATCAACAATTTCTTCTCCTAGGGTTGATATGATTGCTTCAGGTAATCTTTGAATGTTTTCACCTTTATTGGTAATTGCAGATTCTCCATTATCTAAATCAAGGGGTTCAGGTCCATGACAAGAAATAATAAATGGTATGATTAGAAAATAAATAAGGGATCTTATTTTATTATACATAGATTTTTTAAGAGAAAATTTCTTTATAGATATTATCAATAAATCTAGCTAATGAAAAATCTTTTTCAGTAATAGCATTTAGACTATGTGTGTGTAATTCAATTTCTAGTATGTTATATTCATTAGTTAATTTTGGATGATGATTTATTTTTTCAGAATGATCAGCAACTATATTCATAAAGCTAAATGCATTCATAAAGGTTTTAAATGAGAATTTTTTATATAAAACATTATTCTTTATAACCCAACCATCTAAAGTTTTTAGACTTTCTTTAACCTTATTCTCATCAAGTATTTCAGACATTCACCTCTTATTTAAATATCTCCAAATATAATATATTGGAATTAATACTACAGCTATAATTATTGAATAAAATAATATATAGGCTATCAATATAAGAATCAAACAAATAAAAATTATCCTTACTATAATTGATAAAAGAGGATGAGACATTATATCAGAATAAAGTTTCTTTAATGTTTTGATTAGTTGGTTCATTATATACAAAAGTATAATATTAAATTATTAATTTTTATTATAAAAAAACGATATTTGTAATATGAAAAAAATATTGTTAATTATTTCAATAATTCTTTTTTCTTGTAATCAAGACACAAAAGAAAAATTAGTCGTTTATCAATCTCCTACTTGTGGTTGTTGTTCTGGTTGGGTAAATAATATGGAACAAAACGGTTTTAATGTAGAGTCAATTAAGACAAATGATATGTACTCAGCAAAAGTTAAAGCTGGTATTGATTATACACTTCAATCATGCCATACTGCATTTATTGGTGATTATTTTGTTGAAGGACATGTGCCATCTGATGCAATAACAAAACTTTTATTAGAAAATCCTGACATTAAAGGAATTACAGTTCCTGGAATGCCTGCTGGAATTAATGTTCCAGGAATGGAGACAATTAATGAAAGAGCAGAATTTGATGTTCTAGCTGTTAATCATGATGGTTCCACATTTGTATGGAAAAAATATCAATAATTTAATCATATAAAATTTCATGAAGGTTAAATCTATTTGTCTTCTGTTTCTAATTATTTTTTCTTCGTGTAATAAAGAAGATTGTTATACAATTAGAGAAAAAAATATTATTGATGGCAAGTATTATTTTTATTTTAATACTCCATTAAATGATGGTCCAGGATATTCATCTGTAGATGATTTAAACTCAAGTGGTTATATTCCTGATAGATATGCTTCTGGTATAGTAGATAAGGATACTTATGATTCAACAAATATCGGAGATAAGTACTGTGAATAAAGAAACCTGCCTAAAAACCAAAAGGCAGGTCTCAATAATATATAAATCAGATACTACTATTAAGTAGGTAAATAAACTATACTAGTAACATGGTATAATTGTAAAACAAAATTATAAAATCAATAAGAGAGGTTAAATAAAACAAGTGGTTATTTTTTAACTTTTATCAATATTTAAAAAAAAGTGTTTTTTTTTAATACTTTGATTTATTTATATTGTAAAAATTATTAATTTAAAAATGTTGAGTAATAATTACATAAAAAGTTCTATTATATTTTCATTATTAATAATGTCTTGTAACAATGAAATAACTATCAACTCTATGGAATCAAATCAATTAAAAAATGAAACTAGTCTTTATCTAAAACAACATGCTGAGAATCCAGTAAATTGGCAAAGATGGTCAAATTCAATTTTTAACTTTTCTGGAGAGTTAAACAAATTAGTAATTGTTAGTATAGGATACTCTAGTTGCCATTGGTGTCATGTAATGGAAGATGAAACTTTTACTGATAATACTATTGCTAAATTAATGAATGACAATTTTATAAATGTAAAAGTTGATAGGGAAGAAAACCCAGATGTTGATCAAGCATACATGACAGCATCTCAACTTATGACAGGTATGGGAGGATGGCCTTTGAATGTTATTACTCTTCCTGATGGAAGTCCTGTATATGCTGGAACATACCATACAAAAGAACAGTGGTCTGATATATTAAATAGAATTATTCGACTTAAAGAAACTAATTACGAAGGTCTTGAAGAAATAGCTAATAATGTAAAAAGTGGAGTAATTGATATAAATACAATTACAAAGAAAAATGAAGTATCTGAATTCGATAAAGATTTTTTAAGTAGAAATACGAAAATTTGGTCAGATAAATGGGATGCAGATAATGGTGGAGATATAGCTCAACAAAAATTCATTTCACCTTCCAAATATCAGTACTTAATAAATTATGGCTCTATTTATAAAGATGAACAAATTCTCAATCATGTTAAAAAAACATTAGATATAATATCCAATAGTGGGATAATAGATATAGTTGAAGGTGGTTTTTATAGATATACAGTAGATTCAGAATGGAAAATTCCACATTTTGAAAAAATGCTTTATGACCAGGCTCAAATGATTAGCTTATACTCTAATGCATATAAATTATTCAAAACTTCTGAGTATAAAGATCTTGTTTATCAGACTATTAATTTTATTAATAATGAAATGAATTCATCAGATAATTTATATTATGCTGCAATGGATGCTGATACAGATGGTGAAGAGGGGAAGTATTACTCATTTAATTTAAATGAAATAGAATTAATCTCCGGTGATCAAATTAACTTATTTAATTCATACTTTAATATTGATCTAGACAAACCATGGGATAATAACAAGTTTCTTCTAATACCAAAAAGAGATTTAAAATCATGGCTTGGTTCAAATTCATTAAATGAAGATGAATTTTTAAAAATGAAAGAAAGGTGGATTAGTGAGATATTAAAGATTAGATCTAAAAGAACAAAACC
>SGZK01000037.1:0-7183 GCA_004214195.1 Flavobacteriales bacterium
ACCATGGAACTCTGATAATCTGAGAATAAGAAGGAACTTTAGAGAAGCTTTAGCTGAAAACCCTTTTTTAAATGTTCTCATTCAGTCTGGTTATTATGATGGAGCAACTACATTTTCTGCGGCAAAGTATACAATTCAACAAGTTGATCCTAGTGGTAAATTAATAGACAGATTTACATTTAAGGGATATGAAAGTGGACATATGATGTATTTAAGACGAGAGGATTTAAAAAAGTCTAATCAAGATTTGAGAGATTTTATTCTTAAAACAATAACTAAAAATAAATCGGCTAAGTATTAATATGAAGTTGTTTTTTAAAGCAAAGATTTAATTTGAATCTGCCTCTATAATCATTTTTACAAACTTGCCTATAGTTCCTCTTCCCATCCATCTAGCAACTATAACAATTTTATTATCTGGAATTATAACAATATAATTTCCTCCAAATCCTGATCCATAATAAACATTTTCAGGGACTCCTTTCCAGTAATCTTCTCCTTTTCTTTTATTTAACCACCACATATATCCATATTCTAGGTTTGAAGGAGAAGGGAAAATAGATTTATCAATCCACTCTTTTGTTAAAATAGTTTTTCCATTCCAATTTCCATTATTTAGATATAAAAGTCCAAATCTGGCATGATCTAAAGAATTGATAAAAACTCCACCTCCATTATGACCTCCACCTGATACTGATTGAATCATATGTCCATCAATATTTGTCCATGAATTTTCATACCCATACCATCTCCATGAATCAGAAGCCCCTATTTGGTTCATGATATTTTGTTGTAAAACTTTAGGTAGTGATTCTCTAAAAACATGTAACAATGAATAGGCAAGAACATTAACCCTAACATCATTATATTTATAATATGAACCTGGCTCTTTTTGTTCTTGAGACCTCCAAGAATCAATATTTAATCTTTGATTTGGCCTATCCTCCCAGTCATTAATCCCCCACAAAGTTCCTGCCCAATTTGATGATTGATTAAGAAGATGTTCCCATGTTATTTTTTTGTTTTTATTTCCATCAAAAGTTTTATCCCATATATAGTTTGAAACTTTATCTTTTTCAGAACTAATTAAGCCTTTTTTTATGGCTATACCTGTAATAGCTGACAAATAACTTTTAGTTACACTAAATGTCATATCAACTCTATCTATATCCCCCCATGAAGCGATGATATATCCATTTTTAATTATCAATCCATTTGAAGAGCCCCTCTTTTTAGTTGGGCCAAGTATTTCATGATATGGCTCTGAAGAGAACCCTTTTAGTATTTCAACTCTAAGATCATAATCTCCATCATTTTGATTATCCTCTGCATATTTTATTGCACTTAGAATTTTTTCATTATTTATACCAAAAACTGAAGGAGTTTTTACTTCCCATGACCCTTTGGGAGGGAAATAATTTTCCTGAGAAATTAAACTTATTGTATTGATTAAAAAGGCTAATAGTAGAATATATTGCTGCATTATTTATTTAATTTATTGAATCTGTTTTAATCAAAGTTGAATCTATTTTTATGATTTTTAAATTAAATGTTTCATTAAAATCCCAGTTTGCTCTAATGTCTAACTCAAAATTCGAATAATAAACATCTTCAGGTTGAACTTTTTGTAGATAATTTCCAGTATCCCATATTTTATTTCCATTTTTATCTTTTATCATTCTAAAAATATATTTTCCAGGTCTTATTAGTTCAAAGTTATATACTCCATCACTAGTTATGCTATCATACTCTCTAACAATTTCATTATTAGAATTAACCATTTGAAGAATATATTCAGAATCATCATCTCGGATAACATTTAAGTAAACATTTCCATAATCTTCAAGTGATTGAGAAAGAGTCTTAAAGCCTAATGTATCATTTGTTCCACCTCTAATGTCAATAATTGCATTAGGTAATATATATATTGAATAGTCATCTTGAGGTTTAACATCAAAATCAAGAGTTATTTCATCTAAATTACTATTTATAGATGATTTGAAAGGGATTAAAATAGAATCAATATTTCTTATAAAAATAAGTGAATCAGAAATTTTATTTATTGGCAAATCAGATGATAGTTTAAATTTTTCTGTTAAATCAATTACAGATTTAGTTATATTAGATATACTTAAGGAGTCAATAATTGAATCCTTTGAACGATCAAACTTCACAGATAAAGTCTTTATAGTATCAACCTCTTTTAATTTAAATTGTAATGAGTCTATACTGTTTTTTGATAACCAGAAGTTTATAGTGTCTTTATCTTTTTCTTTAGTAAAACGAAAATTGACAGTATCTGGTATTTTAGATATTAAAGAAATTTTATTCATATCTAGTTTTCCAAAATATCCAAAACCAATTTTTTCACTATTTATAAAATTAGGTTTGTCCCACACAATACTAGTCTCTTCTTTAAATAATCTAAGATTAATTAAGGTGTCCTTTGGTAATGATACTAATGAGTCATAGAATCCAATTCTATCATAAAATGGATCAAAAAAATAGTTGTCTGATACATCTTTTAATGCAATTAATATATACTGTCCTTCTTTTAAATTACTAAATCTATAATTAGTAGAATCTAAAGTGTTTGCTAGGTATGTAGGTTGAGTATTAAAAATTATAGAATCATTATAGGTGCTATCAATTTTATATAATTGAATTGACAAAAATTCTTCAGTTTCAATATCAAAAGCATCTTGTATGTTCCCTTTTAAATATAAAGAGTCAAGAGTGGGACCAGTAGAAAATGTGTAACTAAAGAAATTCATTTCATTTCCTTCATTATTATCTACTATACTATTTCCAAAATTAAATGTATAGGTAGTATTTTCTTGAAGTGAATCAAGAAAGTTTATAAGTATCTTTTTGGTTATTCCACTCAGAGGTTTAATCTCATAGTTTTTCTTTTCAAGTGGAGGGGAGATGATAAGTTGTTTATCTAGTTCTACAAGTGTTACCCATTCATCAAATGTTAAGCTAATTTCATCCTTATCAAAATTTATGCTATTTATTTTAGGGTTGGAGGCAATTAATACTGGAGGTATTGAATCTATCTCCCCTCCACTAGGAGAAGATCTTCTTGCACAACTTGCAAATAATATTATTATAATTATATATAAAGAATATCTCATTCAGCTAATTGATTTACAAATTAACATATTTAAAATATAAAAAGAACTATTTTTACATAATCATGGAAGACAGAGAATCTTTAAAAAAAATTATTTCTCATTCAAAAGAATATGGCTTTGTTATTCCATCAAGTGAAATATATGAGGGATTGAATGCTGTTTATGATTATGCTCATAATGGAGTGTTGCTGAAGAATAATATAAGAGATTATTGGTGGAAATCAATGGTTCAGATAAACCAAAATATTATAGGCGTTGATTCTGCAATTTTTATGCATCCAAAAACATGGATTGCATCAGGACATGTAGAAGCATTTAATGATCCATTAATTGATAATAAAGATTCAAAAAAAAGATATAGAGCAGATGTTTTATTGGAGGACTATATAGAAAAACAAAAAAATAAAATTGATAAAGAAGTTTTAAAAGCTAATAAAAGATATGGTGATAAGTTTGATGAAAATGAATTTATCAATACGAATCAAAGAGTACAGGAATTAACTACTAGAATTAAATCTACTAATGAAAGAATAGTTGATGGTTTTAAAAAAAATAATCTAAAAGAAATTGAAAATTTAATCAATGAATTAGAGATTAAATGTCCTGTTTCTGGAACTTCAAATTGGACTGAAGTTAGACAGTTTAATTTGATGTTTAAAACTAATTTAGGAGCATCAAGCGATTCAAACATGGAATTATTCCTAAGGCCAGAGACTGCCCAGGGAATCTTTCTAAACTATTTAACTTTACAAAAGACTTCAAGAATGAAGATCCCTTTTGGAATTGCACAAACTGGAAAAGCATTTAGAAATGAAATAGTTGCAAGACAATTTATTTTTAGAATGCGAGAGTTTGAGCAGATGGAGATGCAGTTTTTTGTTAAGCCTGGTACTCAAGAAGAGTGGTATAAGCATTGGAAAGATGAAAGGATGAAATGGCATCTTAGTCTAGGTTTAGATGAAAAAAAATACAGATTTCATGATCATGAAAAACTTTCTCATTATGCTGATGCAGCATCTGATATAGAGTTTGATTTTCCTTTTGGATTTAAAGAACTTGAAGGAATCCATTCTAGAACAGATTTTGATTTAAAAAGTCATGAGAAATTATCTGGTAAAAAGATTCAATATTTTGATACTGAGAAAAATGAAAGTTATACACCATATGTTATAGAAACATCTATTGGATTAGATAGAATGTTCCTTTCTATCTTATCAAATTCTTATTTTAATGAAAAATTAGAAGACGGATCATCGAGAGTTGTTCTTAGAATACCTAAACAAATTGCACCAATTAAACTTGCTGTTTTTCCATTAGTTAAAAAAGATGGTTTGCCAGAAATTGCAAAAGAATTACTTAATGAATTCAGTTCAGAAGTAAATCTATCATATGATGAGAAAGATGCAATTGGAAGAAGATACAGAAGACAGGATGCAGTTGGAACACCTTATTGTATTACTATTGATCATCAGACTCTTGAAGACAATACATTTACACTCAGAGATAGGGATTCAATGGAACAGAAAAGAATAAATAAGGATGCCTTAATAAAGATTGTTAAAGAAGAACTGACATTAAATACTTTACTTAATAATTTAAAATAATTGAAGATAATAAGTTATAATGTTAATGGAATTAGAGCAGCCATTAAAAAGGGTCTATTAGAATGGTTAAAAACTGAAGATCCTGATATAATTTGTATTCAAGAAACAAAAGCAAATAAAGATCAAGTTGAAACAAATCTAATTAAAGAATCTGGATATAATCACTTTTGGTATTCAGCAGAAAAAAAGGGATATAGTGGGGTAGCAATTTTCTCAAAGATTAAACCTTTAAATATTGAGTATGGGACTGGGATTGATTATATGGATAAAGAAGGAAGAGTAATTAGAGCAGATTTTGATAAATTTTCGGTTATTAGTTTATACTTACCATCTGGAACGAACGTTGAAAGACTTGGATTTAAATTTAAATTCATGGATGATTTTAAAGAATATATTCATGAATTGAATAAGGTTATCCCAAATTTAATTATATCAGGAGATTATAATATTTGTCATAAAGAAATTGACATTCATGATCCAGTTAGAAATAAAACTGTTTCTGGATTTTTGCCTGAAGAAAGAGAATGGTTAACTTCTTTTATGGGTAATTCATTTATTGATTCTTTTAGATATATTGATAAATCACCGCATTCATATAGTTGGTGGAGTTATAGGGCTGGAGCGAGAAAGAATAATAAAGGCTGGCGAATTGATTACAACATGGTTTCTCAATCACTAGAAAAAAATATAAAAAATGCTTGTTTAATTCCTAAAGCAGTTCATTCTGATCACTGTCCAGTTACTCTAGAGCTAAGTGTTTAATTACCAGTGATTCTTAATGCTTCATCAATATAAATATAGGTGTCTTCAGTAATTTCTATTATTCCTTTCGCTGGATATTTTCTTCCAAACCTTGATATTATAAGATTTATTTCTGGAATAAACATCACGTATTGACCAAGGTGACCTCGCATCATTCCAATTTCATATCCTTTATAATTATCTACCCAAATTCCAATTCCATAAATTGGAAGATCTATAGTAGTGAAAGAAGTTTTGATAAAACTGGAATCTACTAGTTGTTCACCATTCCAATTTCCGTTATTTAAATATAGTTTCCCCATTCTAGACAGGTCTCTTGCATTTGTAGAAAAACAACAAAAAGCTTTAGCATTTCCGCTTTCATAACTATCAAGTTGCCATATTGCATTTTGTTCAGCATTCATTTTTTTCCAAAAGTGTTTGGAAAAGTAGTCTGTAATTTTTTCTCCAGTTGCTCTTTCGATTATAATAGAGAGTATCTGAGTATTTCCGCTAGAATAATGAAACTTAATCCCTGGTTTTTCAACAAAAGGTTGATCAAGTATAAGCTTGTTAAGATCTTTAACAAAATATGTTTTAGCCAAAACGCTAAAAGGGTTAAGAGATGGTTCCGTCCACTCCATTCCAGAATGCATTGACGCTAAATCAATAACTCTTACTTCATTAGCAAATTCACCTTTTAGTTCTGGGATAAAATCTACTACCTTTTGTTCAAGACTTTTTATATATCCTTCTTCAATAGCTTTTGCTAGTGATACATAGATGAGCGTTTTCGCCATTGAGAAAGAGTTAATTACTGAATTTTCATCATAACCATTGTAATATTTTTCAGTAAGTATACTGTCATTTTTAATTATTATAAATGAAGCTGTTTCCATTTCGGAATTATACTCATCAAATATCTTAGAAGTATTTTTTTGATTATAATTAATGTGTTGTATCCATGGTTCAGGGTTATTAGAAGTTTCAACTTGGACTGTGTCAAAATATTTGTTGTCATCAATAAAAACATCTGAATAACCATTAAGATAAACTACTCTAATTCCCTTTATTAGATAGTTTAAATCAAAAGTATAAATAAGTGAAAATAAAATTAGAATTGCTATAAACGCATTTTTTATATATTTCATAATTAATCTATTTGTTCATCAACAATTTCAGAGAGAGACTGCTGGCTATCTTCTTCGTTTTTATATTCATCTTTTTTTTGAGTTATTGAACCTTGAATCATTATAAGCATAGAAGCGATTATAATTACAAGTAGTACCTTTTCATCAATGATATTACTTTTTACTATTTCGTAATCTGCTATACTCAAAAAAAGAAGAATTGTTATTAGTCCTCGGGGAGAAAAATATATAAGAGGTTTTGATTCATTATCATTATTTGTTGCTGTCAAGTAAAAATATCTTACCCCATACATGATTAATAGAACTGTAGCTCCAATGATATAAGGCTCAAATTCAATAAAACTTTCAAGAGGTATAGAAAAACCAAAAAATAAAAAGAAAAATGTTCTAACAAGGAAAGTTGATTCGGAAGTTAGAAGATTAAATTCGTGAAGATCCCTATTATCAACTTTCACAGTTTTTGTATACTTTTTAAGTCTTTCAGGAATAAGATTAGAAAAATTTCCAAGAAAAATTCCAAAAATAAAAATTAAAACTAATGATGGTAATT
>SGZK01000038.1:0-7095 GCA_004214195.1 Flavobacteriales bacterium
CATGCAATTAGTTTATAATTAATTAATTGCAATGGTGAATTCAAAAATTCTTAATGAAGGTTTAACATATGAGGATGTCCTTCTAATTCCTCAATATTCTGATATTTTACCTCAGAAAGTACAACTTAAAACTAGGTTTAGTAAAAACGTTGATCTTAATATCCCAATAGTTTCTGCTGCAATGGATACTGTGACTGAAAGTAAAATGGCAATTGCTGTTGCAAGAGAGGGTGGAATAGGTGTAATTCACAAGAATCTTTCTATTCAAGATCAGACAAAGCAAATAAGACTTGTTAAAAGAGCAGAATCAGGAATGATTATAGACCCTGTTACATTAAAATCTACAGCATTAGTTAAGGATGCAAAGAATAATATGAAAAAATATAAGATTGGGGGAATTCCTATAATATCAGATAAAGGTAAACTAAAAGGAATCGTTACAAATAGGGATTTAAGATTTGAAAAGGAAGATAATAAGCCAATTTCAAAAGTCATGACCTCGAAGAATCTTATTACTGTTAAGTCAGGCACCTCATTGGATGATGCTGAAGAAATTCTTCAAAAACACAAGATTGAAAAATTACCAGTTGTTGATTCAAAAAATAATCTTGTGGGGCTAATTACTTTTAGGGATATTAATAAACATTCTATGAAATCTATTTCTAACAAGGACGAATATGGAAGATTAAAAGTTGCTGCCGCAATTGGAATTGATAAAGATTTAATAAAAAGATCAAATGAATTGATTAATGCTGGAGTTGATGCACTTGTTATTGATACTGCTCATGCTCATTCTAAAAGTGTTGCTGATGCACTCAAAAAGGTTAAAGATAATTTTGATAATATTGATGTTGTAGTTGGGAATATTGCAACAGCAGAGGCAGCTGAGTTTTTAATAAATATTGGAGCAGATGGATTAAAGGTTGGTATAGGTCCAGGTTCTATATGTACAACTAGAATAGTTGCAGGTGTTGGTTATCCTCAATTCTCTGCTGTATTAGAAGTAGCAAATGTTGTTAAAGATATACCTATAATTGCAGATGGTGGGATTAGATATACTGGAGATATTCCTAAGGCAATTGCAGCTGGTGCGGATTCTGTAATGCTTGGTTCCCTTTTAGCTGGAACTGATGAATCTCCAGGAGAAACTGTAATTTTTGATGGAAGAAAGTTTAAAACTTATCGAGGAATGGGTTCTGTTGAAGCAATGAAAAAAGGAAGTAAATCAAGATATTTTCAGGGTTCAGAGACTAACTCTAAAAAATTAGTTCCTGAAGGAATTGTTGGACGTGTTCCTTATAAAGGAGAATTACAAGAGAGTATACATCAATTTGTTGGAGGTTTAAGATCTGGAATGGGATATTGTGGGGCTAAGAATATTAGTGAATTGAAATCTAAATCTAAATTTGTTAAGATTACGGGTTCAGGTATTAGAGAAGGCCATCCTCATAATGTTACAATTACAAAAGAAGCTCCAAATTATAGCCCACCTAAAGTTTAAGATAAATCTTTATGAGAAAAAGGATTTTTATTATAATATCTGTTCTATTTTTATCTTGTTCTAACTTTACATCTATAAGTAATGACAAATTAGTTTCTAGAGTTGGAGACTATTATTTATATGAATCAGATATTCCTGATTTTTCAGATTTCGAAGATAGTTTAATAAGAAAAAAAGATTTTATTGACTCATGGGCACGAGAAAACATTTTTTTTGATCTATCTATTGTTAATCTTGATCCAAAATCAATTATTAGTTTAGATGAGTTAGTTGAAAAATATAAAAAAGACTTATATATTAACTCTTATAAGGATATCATTGTTAACTCAAGGGTTGACTCTATTATTACTGAAGAAGAGATAAATAACTACTATAATCAAAATCTTAATAACTTTAAATTAAATGAAGAACTAATAAAATTTAGATTTGTTAAAGTCCCTATTGATAATGTAAATTTAAACAAAATCAGAAATGGAGTAAGAAGATTTAATTCATCTGATAGAGAATTTATTGATTCATTAACATTTCAATTTGCTTCTTATTATTTAAATGATTCTATATGGATCACAAAAAGAGAATTATTTAATCAAGTCAAGTTCATTACATATGAAAATGAAAAAAATATTGTTAAAAAAAGAGAGTTGATTAGTAAAAGAGATAGTATGTACGTAAATTTATTATTCATTGAAGATATTCTTAGGATAAATAGCATATCCCCAAAAAGTTATTTGTTAGAAAGAATAAAATCAATAATTTACAATAGAAGAAAAATATTATTAATTAAACAGCTAAATATGGATATAATTAATGATGCTGTTAAATCTAAAAGATATGAATTATATAAGTAGATTTTTTTACTTTATTATTTTGCTTAGTACTTTTATCTGTTCTTCTCAAGAAAATGAATTTAAGGATAGGGTAAAGGTAGATGGTATATCATCTGTAGTTGGAGATTTCATTATTTTAGAATCCGACATTGACAAGGTAATGATTGATATGGAATCTCAAGGCATTTCTACAAGGGGTGTTTCTAAATGTCAATTATTAGGAAAATTAATGGAGGATAAATTATATGCTCATCATGCAATTCAAGATAGTCTTGAATTATCTGATTCAGAAATTCATGATTATGTAGACAGAACAATTGAATATTTTACTGAACAACTTGGAGATATAGATAAAGTGCTTGAATTTTATAATAAAAAAGATGAAATTTCATTTAGGGATGAATTATTTGAAATTAATAAAACTCAAAAATTGGCTGAATTAATGCAGGATGAAATAATCTTGAAAGTAGAGATTACACCTGAAGAGGTTAGACAATTTTTTGAATCTATACCCAAAGTAGAATTGCCAATTTTTGGAACTGAACTTGAAGTTGCTCAAATTGTCGTTGAACCTAAAGTTTCAGAAGATGAGACTAATAGAATTGTTAATCAACTTAAAGTTTTTAGAGAAGATATTCTAGAAGGTGGTTCTAGTTTTGCTTCTAAAGCTTTATTATACTCTCAAGACCCAGGGTCAAGAAGTAAAGGAGGTAAATACACTTTAAATAGAAAAAAACCTAAGATGGTTAAAGAATTTAGAGATGTTGCATTTAGCCTAAGGGAAGATGAAATTTCTGAACCATTTAAAAGTGATTTTGGTTGGCATATAATCAAAGTTGATAAAATTAGAGGACAAGAAATTGATGTAAGACATATTTTATTAACTCCAAAAATTTCTAATGATGAATTAGTATTAGCTAAAGAGAAGATAGACACAATTAGAAAAAGGATAGTTGATGAAGAAATATCATTCTTTGATGCAGCTCTTTACTATTCTGACGAAAAAGAAACTAAGCAAAATGGAGGAGTTATAATTAACCCTTCAACTAATGACACAAGATTTGAGCTAACAAAAATGGATCCTGTTCTTTATTCTCAAATTAAAAACTTAAAAGATAATTCAATCACTTTTCCACTTCTAGACAATTCTGAACAAACTCCTAAATATAAAATATTAAAAATCTCAAATAGGTTTGACGAACATGTTGCAGATTTTTCAATAGATTACGTAAAGATTAAAGATCTTGCTTTAAAAGAAAAACAATTAAGAAGAATTCAGGAATGGATGACGGATAAGATTGAAGATACTTATATAAATGTTAATACTGATAATAGGTATTGTAAGTTTGTATATAATTGGATAAAAGAATAGCTATTTAAAATATTTATTTGGAACAAAAGCATTCTCCCCTTCTTTTATTTATGTTTTTATGATGAATTTGTTTAGATTTTATTTAGCGCCTGATCAAAATCTTTTATGATGTCATCAATATGTTCAATTCCCACAGAGCATCTTACTAGGTTTTCTGGTATACCTAATTGTGATCGTTCTTCAGGAGTATTCTCAACATGACTAGTTGTTTTAGACGGTCCAACTATAGTATCTACAGAGCCAAGATGCGCTGCTGCATGTGCGAATTGTAAGCTTGAAATGAATTTTGAAATTGACAACTCATCTTTAATTAAAAAACTTAATACTCCACCAAAACCTCTCATTTGTTCCTTTGCGATGTCGTAACCGGGATGATCAGAAAAGCCTGGATAAAAAACAGCGGAAATTTTATTTTGCTTTGACAACCATTCAGTAAGTTTTAATGCATTTTCATTATGACGTTCCATTCTAAGGGCTAAGGTTTTTATTCCACGAAGAATCATATATGCTGGCGAGGGATCAAGACATGAACCATTAATCTCTCTAAAATGATAGATCTTTTCAACATTTTTTTTATCGCCACATACAAGTCCGCCTAATGCGTCAGAATGACCGCAAAGAAACTTGGTTGCGCTATGAATAACGATATCTGCACCCAACATTAATGGATTTTGATTAATGGGAGTGGCAAGCGTATTATCAACCACAACTAAAGAACCTGTTTGTTTTGCAATATTAGATAAAGTCTTAATATCCTGAATCTTTAAAGTTGGATTAGTTGGTGTTTCCAGATAAAGGAGATTGCATTTAGAATTCATTTCTTTTTCAAAGGCATTTATATCTGTAGTATCACAGAAAGCAATATCAATATCAAATTGTGGTAAAAACTCTAAGAAAATTTTACTGGTACCTCCATAGGTATCTTTCCCAACGATTACACGGTCACCAGGATTAAGATTAGCAAATAAGGTATTGCTCACCGCTGCCATACCACTTGAAAAAGCAGTGGCGGATTCAGCGTCTTCTAAAAGTGCAATTTTTTCTTCAAGAATCTGTACTGTGGGATTTGTATTCCGTCCATAGATATGTCCATCTTTCTCTCCTTTTGCAACAGCCATCCATTCGTCAAGATTTTTATACGTATAGGCTACGCTATTAATAGTTGGAGGTTGCGTAGCGCTATAGGGAAATGATTTGGTTTCACCTGCCCATACGGCTTTGGTTTCTGATTTGATTTTTTTCCAAGTAAAATCTTTTTTCATAGTAATAAAAGATAATATTATAGCTTATATAATGTATAATTATTTAAAATATTTCTTTGGTACATAAAGCATTCCAAAGCATTCTCCCCCTTCTTTATTTATGTTTTTATGATGAATTTTATGAGCTCTTCTGACTCCTCTAGCATATTTAATATTTATATTTCTAAATAGTTTAAATCTTTGGTGAATAAAAACATCATGAACTATAAAATATGCAAGACCGTATAATCCAATTCCTATAGCAATAGGTAAACCTAAGTGAAAACCTTTTTCACCCCACAAATAAGCAAACATAAAGCTTAATGATGCATATATTATGAAGAATGAATCATTTCTTTCAAACCATGATTTATGATCTTTGTTATGGTGATCTTTATGAAGGAACCATAATGGTCCATGCATAATATATTTATGATTAAACCATGCCGTAAATTCAGTAAAGCAAAATGCACCAATAAGAGTTAGTGTCCATATAACTATATCCATAAAATTAAATTTAATTGATATTTAACATAAGATCTTGTTAAAACTATTAATTTTTGTAAGTTATCAATTCTAATTCTACTCTCCTTTATATCTATTGAAGGAGTTCTTTTTAACTTCTTAAGGAGTTTATTATAATATCTATATGCTATATAAACTCCAAATCTAGCTTTTTTAGGTAGTTTTACAATTCCTTTAATTGCATGTCCGAAATCTTCTTCAATTTCATTTATAATTGTCTCTTTAGTATAGTCATTGAAATTATGCATATTAATATTAGGAAAATAGACTCTATTTAATATCTCTTCATCTGATTTCAGATCCCTCAAAAAATTTACTTTTTGAAAAGCTGAACCTAAAGACATTGCATATGGCTTTAGTTTGTTGTATTCTTTTTTTGATCCGGAAACAAAAACTTTTAAACACATAAGACCAATTACATCAGCTGATCCATAAATATATTCTTTATAATCTTTTATGTTTTTATATCTTCTGATATCAAGGTCCATCCTCATACTTTTCATAAAAGATTTAATTAGACTCGGATCAATATCATATTTGTTAACTGTATATTGGAATGAATTGAGTATTGGGTTGAGGCTTATTTTATTTTCAATACTTAACCATAATTCTTTCTCAAATTCATCTAATAGCTGTTTTTTTGGATAATCGTGAAAAGTATCTACTATCTCATCTGCAAATCGAACAAAACCATAAATATTAAAAATATCGTTTCTTATTGATTTAGATAATAATTCTGTAGCTCTATAAAAAGAGGTGCTATACTCTTTTATAACTATTTTACTGCAATCTTGAGATACTTTATCAAAAATTTCCTTCATACAATTGTTAATAACAACAAGGCAAAAATAATGAAAAAGAATAAATGATTTTAATAAATTTGAGTTATGGAAGAAATAAAATTATACCACTATACTTCAATTTCACATTTAATAGAAATTTTTAGAACAGGAAGACTAAATATTTCGCAGACAGATAAAATGTTAAAAGTCAAAAAACCTGGCTTATGGTTTAGCACTAATTCTGAATGGGAATATTCTGCTTTTAAGAGATTTAATGATGGGAAAAAAGAATTCGATTTAAATAAACCTGAAGAGTTTGAAAAATATATTGGCTGTGCAAGACTTGTGACTAATCTTGATTCAAGATTTGTTACATATGCTAAGTATAAGTACAAATCTAAAGCACATCCTCTTGTATGGGAGAAGATGGGTGAAGTTGGAAGAAGTAAAGGTTCTAATCCTGATGAATGGTATGCAACATTTAGCCCACTTAATATTGATAATTTAGATATAGAAGTTTATGATAATGGAAAGTGGTATAATCTAAAAAAAGAGGATGGAGAGCTTGATACAGACCTATTTAATAAGAATCTAGAAAAAACATTTATATATAAAAGAGGAAAAGAGCTTGAATCTAAAATAGAGAAACCACCTTCTGATAAAATAGATGTTAAGAAACCAGTAGTAGAGGAGGTTAAAGAAGAACCAGTGGTTGAAGAGGTTAAAGAAGAACCAGTGGTTGAAGAGGAACCAGTAGTAGAGGAGATTGAAGAAGAACCAGTGGTTGAAGAGGAACCAGTAGTAGAGGAGGTTGAAGAAGAACCAGTGGTTGAAGAGGAACCAGTAG
>SGZK01000039.1:0-7050 GCA_004214195.1 Flavobacteriales bacterium
CACCTGCCTTAGTTTCTCTTACATCAAAAAAATAAGTTCTTCTTCCAGCCCTTAAAACTCTAGAAAATATTTCTTCAACATTATATTCGTTTTGATTTTCCATTTTTTTTATTCAAATATAATGAAATATCCATACTATTTTTCTTTCATCTGTTTATAATATAAATCTTTATAATATCCTTCTAAATCAATTAATTTTGAATGATTTCCTTCTTGAATAATTTTACCATCTTCTAACACGATTATTCTGTCTGAATATTTAAGACAAGACAACCTATGGCTAACAATAACTATTGTTTTATCTTTAAAAGTAGAATTCAAGTTTGATATTAATTTCTCCTCCGTATCTGAATCAAGAGATGAAAAACAGTCATCAAATAAATATATTGAGGCCTTTTTTAGAAAAGATCTTGAAATTGAAACTCTTTGAATCTGACCACCTGAGAGAGTTACACCTCTTTCCCCAAGAATTGTGTTGTAGCCATTTTTGAATTTTTCTATTTCATCATTTATTTCAGCTCTTATTGCAGCTTCTTTGATTTTATTAAAATCAGCACTTATATTTCCAAATCCTATATTTTTTTCTATTGATTCAGAGAATAAAAAATTATTTTGAGGAACATAACTTATTCTACTTCTAATGTCTTCAGTCTTGTAATTTTTAATATCATAATTATCGAAAGTTATATGTCCTGCATCTGGATCATAAATTCTTGATATTAAGTCTAAAAGAGTTGTTTTTCCAGATCCAACATTACCTAAAATACCAAGTTTTTCGCCTTTTTTTATTTTTAGATTAAATGATTCAAAAACTTTAATTCCTGTTTTTTTATATCTAAAATTTAAGTTTTCAAATTTGACGTCAAATGTCTTGTTAAGGCTCAGTCTTTTGGAACCATCTTTAACTTTAGCCTCTTCATTTAAAAACTCATTAATTCTTTTTTGTGAAGCTTCAGCTTGTTTAACAGTTGCTGTTACCCATCCAACCAAAGTTACTGGCCATGTTAACATATTAACATATATTATGAATTCAGCAACTACCCCAATTTCAATATTCCCATTTATATACTGATTTCCTCCTACATATATTACTATCAAGTTACTTAATCCAATAAGAAAAATTATTAATGGAAAAAACCAAGCCTGAATCGTTGCTAAACTCAGATTGTTTTTAAAACTTATATATGATAATTTATCAAATTGATTATACACAAGTTTTTGGATATTAAATGATTTTAAAATTGAAATACCGCTAAAACTTTCTTGAGAATGAGAAGATAAATCGGAAAGACTCTCCTGAACTTTAGTGCTCTTGATATTAATAATGTTACTTATTTTATATATAATAATTGATAAAATAGGAAGTGGTATAAGTGTGTAAATTGTTAATTTTGGTTCTATACTAAACATATAGGAGATAATAACTACAAATAGAACTATTGCATTTGTTCCGTACATTAATACAGGTCCAAAATACATCCTAGCTCTACTGACATCTTCACTTATTCGATTCATTAAGTCACCAGTCCTATTCTTTTTATAAAAATTTTGATCTAACGTTTGATAATGAGAGAAAATTTCATTTTTAAGATCAAATTCAATATATCTAGAAACATTTATAATTGTTTGCCTCATTAAAAAAGTAAAAAACCCTGAAATAATTGATGCTCCAACTATAATAATAATATTTATTAATAACATCTCTTTTAAGTTGCTTACTAGTATAGAATTATCTGAAATATAGTTTTCAATTAATGTAAGCGAATCTCCTACAAGTCTAGGTGTAACTAGTGAAAAAATTCTTGAAACTATTGTGATTAATAACCCTGCTAGAAGTTTAAATCTATACTTATAAAGATATTTGTCTAATTTTCTTAGTTCTTTCATTAGAATCTTACAAATATAACTTTATTAAAACTTTATAATTTGATAGTAATAAGAATAGAAAAAATCCTTTATTTTGCCTAATGTTCTTTAAAATTATTAATCGTAGATATATTCGAACCAGAGTTGTTCAATTTGTTTATTCAAATTCAATTCTAGCAGATGATTCAGATAAAAATATACAAGAGTTTAGTAATAGCATCCATAACTCCTTGGATTTACTATATTGTTCGATTGATCTTATTAAAGAAATTAGAAGTCACTTTCTTTCAATTCAAACAAAAAAAAATTCTTTTAAAGTCATTGTAGACAATTCTTATTTTATTTTCTATTCAAGTATAGATATTCCAAAAGAAAAGAGAAGTTTAATTATTGATTGGGGATTAAATTATAATTATATAGATGACATTAAAAAAAGATTTGTTGAAAATAATATTTCTGTAAAAAACAAATCAGATAAGGAAGATTTAAACTTTTTTGTGTCTTTCTTCTCTGACATAATTTGTAAATCTGAAATTCTTTATGATTTTATTCAAGATCAGAATATTACATGGACTGATGATATTCCAATAATCAACTCTTATATTATTCATATATCAAAAAAGATAGATGTAAGATCTCCTAGCTCATTTAAAATTCCATATATAGATGACTATGAAAATGAAATTATATTTGGACAAAAACTAATTTCTCATGTTTTTGATAATCGTGATAAATTGAAATCTTATCTAGATGGAAGGATTCCAAATTGGGATATTAAAAGGATTGCAAAAATAGATTTAGCTCTTATTATTTCTGCTATAGCTGAGCTAATATACTTTTCTGATATACCTATTAAAAGTAGTATTAATGAATATATAGAGCTATCAAAAGAGTATTCCTCTCCAAAAAGTAGTGTGTTTATAAATGGAGTTCTTGATAAAATATCAAAAGATCTTACTAAGGATGGAACAATTTCAAAATCTGGGAGGGGACTTATTACTTAAATTTTATTAATTTTGGGAAATATGAAAAGACTTATTTTACTAGCAATCTTGTTTTCTTTTTTAGCTTGTAATGAATCGGCTTCTAAAAAAATAAATACTGATGTAGCTCAGAACCAAATATCAAAAGATCGTAAATATGCAGAAATTACTTTTGATAGGATTTTTCATGATTTTGGAAATGTTAACGAGGGGGAGATAGTTAAAACAGTTTTCACTTTTACTAATACGAGTGAAAATGATTTATATATTGTAGATGCAAGAGGAAGTTGTGGGTGTACTGTTCCAAAGTATCCAAAGAATGTAGCAATCAAACCTGGAGAAACTGGAGAGATAGAAGTAAATTTCGATACAACAGGGAGACCTAATCTACAGCAGAAGATGGTTAAAGTTTCTGCAAATACATCAACTGGTGGAGAGATGTTGAGGATTCAAGCATTTGTCAACCCTATAAATAAATAAAATAATGGATAATACAATATTCTTATTTTTAATTGCAATTGTTTTTTTAATTTTTATAGTACTTCCTCAAAGTAGAAGAAATAAAAAGGAGAAAAACTTTTTAAATAATTTAAAAAGAGGTGATAGAATTATTACTAAAAGTGGTATTCATGCTAGAGTTATTGAGTTTGACAATAAAAACAATACTTGTGTAGTTGAAACAATGGCAGGAAAACTAAAAATTGAAAAGGCTGCAATATCTCTTGAAATGTCTAGTAAGTTAAATGTATAAATTAGTAAGGAGTTTTTTATTTTTATTTGATTCTGAAGTAATCCATAAAATATCTACTAAATTAATCAAGCTCTACAATCTTATTCCATTTTCTTCTAAGCTATTAAGAAACTCATATTTAATTTCTGATAAAAATTTAGAAAAAGAAGTCTTTGGTATAAAGTTTTCTAATCCAGTAGGTTTAGCTGCTGGATTTGATAAAAATGCAAGTTTTTACAATGATTTTAGGAATTTTGGATTTGGGTTCATTGAAATAGGTACAGTCACACCATTACCACAGAAAGGGAATCCAAAAAAGAGAATGTTTAGATTGATTCAGGATAAAGGATTAATAAATAATCTAGGATTCAACAATGATGGATTAGAAAATATAAAGAAAAATCTAAATAAGAAAAGGGAAGTAATAATAGGGGCTAATATTGGAAAAAATAGTTTTACAAAAAATAAAGAAGCTTATCTTGATTATTCTAAATGTTATAATGAGCTTTATCCATATGTAGATTATTTTGCAATTAATATAAGCTCACCAAATACAAAAAATTTAAGAGACCTTCATAATAAAAATCTTCTTGAACCATTAATTAAAAAAATCACTTCATTGAATTTTAAGAGATCTAATCCTAAGCCAATTTTATTAAAAATATCTCCTGATCTTTCATTTAATCAGTTGGATCAGATTATTGAAATAGTAATAGATTATAAAATTGATGGAATAATTGCAACTAATACTTCTATTTCAAGAGAAGGGTTGATTTCAAAAAATATGAATGAAACAGGAGGCTTGAGTGGAAAACCAATCAATAAAAGAAGTAATGAGATTATTAGTTATATCTCAAGAAAATCTAATAAAGCATTTCCTATCATTGGTGTGGGTGGAATTATGACTGCTGAAGATGCAGTTGAAAAAATTAAATCAGGTGCTGATCTTATTCAGTTATATACTGGCTTCATTTATAACGGACCAAAACTAATAAAATCAATAAATAAGGCTTTAATTCAGCACTATACTTCTATTTAAAATAACTAAAACTTTCGTTTGATTTAATGTTTTTAAGAGTTTCAAAAATAAGTCTTATTACATTTTCAACATCTTCTTTTTGAACCATTTCTACTGTAGTATGCATGTATCTTAATGGCAAAGAAATCAAAGCTGAAGGAACACCTCCATTGCTATATGCAAATGCATCTGTGTCAGTCCCAGTATACCTTGATGATGCTAGTCTTTGGAAAGGAATTTTATTTGAACTAGCAGTTTTTATAATTTTTTCTCTAAGATTATTATGAACTGCAGGAGCATAAGAGATTACAGGTCCTTTTCCAATTTTTATATCACCTTCTTTCTTATTTTCAATCATTGGAGTTGATGTGTCATGACATACATCAGTAACTATTGCAACATTTGGTTTTATTGTATTTGTAATCATTTCAGCACCTCTAAGACCAATCTCTTCTTGAACTGAGTTTGTTATATATAATCCAAATGGTAAGTCAACCTTTTTTTCTTTCAGAAGTCTCGCAACTTCAGCAATCATAAATCCACCAGCCCTATTATCTATAGCTCTGCAAACAAATTTATTTTTATTAATTATCTGAAATGAGTCAGGATATGTTATAACGCATCCCACATGAACTCCCATTTTCTCAACCTCTTTTTTGTCTTTTGCCCCTATATCAATAAAGATATTGTCAATTTTAGGCGGAGGTTCTTTAGTATAATCTCTTACATGAATTGCTGGCCAACCAAAAACACCTTTTATAATCCCTTTTTTAGTATGTATATTAACCCATTTTGATGGGGCTATTTGATGATCACTTCCTCCGTTTCTTATAACATAAATTAGACCCTTATCTGTAATATAATTGACATACCATGAAATTTCATCAGAATGTCCTTCAATTACAACTTTAAATTTTTTATCGGGATTAATTATTCCTACTGCTGTCCCATAGTTATCTGTTAGGAAATCATCTACATAGGGTTTTAAATATTTCATCCAAATTTTTTGTCCGTTTGATTCGTATCCAGTTGGAGAAGCATTATTAAGATATTCCTCCAAGAATTTTATTGATTTATCATTAAGTACTTTCATAATTTTTTTAAAACAGTCAAAATTAACAATAAATAATAAACATCTTATTAAATTTGTATAATGAAATATCTTTTTTCATTTATTGCTTTTCTATTTATTACAAACTTATCATCTCAAGAAATTGAAGAAGACCTTGGTTTCTTGTTTCCTGGAGACTCAATTCCAAGAAATACATTTATGCTTGATGAAGTTCAGGTATTTCAACCTCTTAGATTTAACAATGATGATGAAATTAAAAGATATGTGATATTAAGGTACAGGGTCAAAAAAGTTTACCCTTATGCTAAACTTTCTGCTGAAAGAATGAATATAATTGATTCTAGATTAGCTGAAATAGAATCTAAAAGGAAAAGAAGAAGGTATCTTAAGAATTTAGAAAAGTTCACATATAATGAGTTTTCAAATGAGTTAAAAAAACTTTCTAGATCCCAAGGAAGAATTCTGGTTAGATTATTAAATAGACAGACAGGTTTAACTGCACATACTATAGTCTCTGAATATAGAAATAATATTAGAGCATTCCTATATCAAACTGCAGCATCATTATTTAATATTTCTTTAAAAGATCAATATAGTCCATTTGATAATTATGAAGACTATTTAATTGAAGACATACTTCAAAGATCTTTTTCAGAAGGATCTCTTGAAAAGCAGGATTATGCTCTTGATTTTAATCTTGATTCATTATATAACTATTGGAAAGAAAAAAAGTAGTTAAAAAACTTGTTAACAACTAACCTAAATTACTATAAATAAGTAGTTTAAATTTTTATAATTTTGAGTCCATAAAAAAATCAAATTATTGTTACTATTAACAATAAAAAGGTGCTATATTTGCAGCCGCAAAAAGATTTTTTTTGCAAGTTCATTGAAAATATTGAAATGACAGCGCGTATCAAATTTAGATACGAACTAAGTAAACCATTCTGAAACAAAGTCAATTTAAGAGTCGTAAGATTATTTATAATACTACAACGAAGAGTTTGATCCTGGCTCAGGATGAACGCTAGCGGCAGGCTTTATACATGCAAGTCGAGGGGCAGCATAGATTGCTTGCAATCTGATGGCGACCGGCGAACGGGTGCGTAACGCGTATGCAACTTACCTTTTACAAGGAGATAGCCAAGAGAAATTTTGATTAATATCCTATACAATTATTTTATCGCATGATAAAATAATAAAAGCTCAGGCGGTAAAAGATAGGCATGCGTCCTATTAGCAAGTAGGTGAGGTAACGGCTCACCTATGCTACGATAGGTAGGGGTCCTGAGAGGGAGATCCCCCACACTGGTACTGAGACACGGACCAGACTTCTACGGAAGGCAGCAGTAAGGAATATTGGACAATGGAGGCAACTCTG
>SGZK01000004.1:0-18491 GCA_004214195.1 Flavobacteriales bacterium
GGACCATATTGGTGGGCATATTTTTTCATGATGACATGTAATGTAGTCTCTCCTCAAATAATGTGGTTTAAAAAACTTAGAACTAGTTTAATTGTTTCATTTATAATTTCAATTGTTGTAAATATAGGTATGTGGTTTGAGAGGTTTGTTATTATTGTAACTTCTTTACACAGGGATTTTTTACCTTCATCATGGACAATGTTTTCTCCTACATTTATAGATATTGGAATTTTTATAGGAAGTATTGGGTTTTTCTTATTACTATTTTTATTGTATGCTAGAAGCTTTCCAGTTATAGCTCAGGCTGAAGTAAAAAGTATATTAAAATCATCAGGTGAAAATTATAAAAAATTAAGAGATAGTCATGAGTAAAAATAATTTACATGTACTTTTTGATGATGATGATATTCTTTTAAATGCTATAAAGAAAATAAAAGAAAAGAAATATCATATTAATGAAGTATATACTCCATTCCCAGTTCATGGACTTGATAAAGCTCTTGGACTTAAGCCAACAAGGATTTCTATTTTGGCTTTTATTTATGGGTGTATTGGATTTACAGTTGCAGTGTTAATGATGAATTATATTATGATTGATGATTGGCCTCAAAATATTGGAGGAAAACCAAGTTTTTCATTTATTGAAAACATGCCAGCATTTGTTCCAATAATGTTTGAGATGACTGTTTTCTTTGCGGCACACTTGATGGTTTTAACTTTTTATATGAGATCTAAATTATGGCCATTTAAGAAAGCGGAAAATCCAAATATATTAACTACTGATAACATGTTTTTAATTGATATGGAGTCAGGGGATAATTTAAATAAAATGAAAGTTTTTTTGAAAAAAACAGGAGCTGTTTCCATAGAAGTAATTGAAAGAGATGATAGTGAGAAATAGTATAGTTTTAGTAATTCTAGTGAGCTTAATGTTCACTTCATGCTTTGACCCGTCTAGGCCAAATTTTCAATATTTTCCTGACATGTATGAGTCTTTAGCTGGGGAGACATATGCAGAATCAGAAGCATTTTCAAATGGCATAGAAGCGCAACTCCCTGTTGAGGGATCAATTGCAAGAGGATGGGAGCCATATGATTATGATGATACAAATGAGGGTTATGAACTTGCAAAATCTCAACTGATTTCTCCTCTTAGTCCAAATGAGATCAATTTATCTAAGGGTAAAAAATTGTACGAAATTTATTGTTCAGTTTGTCATGGAAATAAAGGAGATGGACTTGGAATTCTTGCTGAGAGAGAAATATTTCTAGGTATTCCGGCATATAATGATCCTTCAAGATATATAACTCAAGGGAGTATATATCATGTTATAATGTATGGAAGAAATGCTATGGGATCACATGCAGGTCAAATTAATGAAGAAGAACGTTGGCAAATAACTCAATATGTTTTACAATTAAAAGAAGAGTTAAAATAAATTAATATGAACGAAAAATACATAGTTTCAAAACAAATTAAAATATTAGCTATTAGCTTTATGCTAATTGGTTTAGTTGGAATAGTGTATGGTTTTGTTTCGGCACCTTCTAATATTGAAGAGGCTAAAGAGATTGTAGCAAGTAAAAGTCATGATTCGGGACATGAGGATTCAGAACATGAAGATTCAGAACATGAAGATTCGGGACATGAGGATTCAGAACATGAAGATTCAGAACATTCTAATAAAGAATCTGAAGCTAACCATGAGGTAGACCATGATAAACATTTGTTAAATCAACTTCAAAATAAACCTTGGGCTTCGATATATGTTCCTGCATTATTTTTTATGTTGATCTCCCTTGGGGTGCTAGCTTTCTATGCTATTCAAAGAGCCTCCCAAGCTGGGTGGTCAATAGTTCTATATAGAGTTATGGAAGGGATAACAGGTTATCTTTTACTTGGATGTATTTCAGTATTAATTATTTTATTGATGTCAGGATTACATTTTAATCATTTATTTATTTGGATGGATCCTGATGTTGTTGCGCATGATGAAATTATAAGAAATAAAACAAGCTATCTTAATCTTCCGTTCTTTTTCATTAGAGCTATAATTTATGTTTCAGGTTGGGTTTTATATAGAAACATAAGTAGAAAACTATCTATAGAACAAGATAATTCAACAGATATAAATATTCATAAAAAACTATTTAAATTCTCTGCAGGATTTTTGGCTTTCTTCTTAATATCTGAATCTATGATGTCTTGGGATTGGATTATGTCTATAGATCCTCATTGGTTTAGCACTTTATTTGGCTGGTATGTATTTGCTGGAGCTTGGGTATCTGGGGTAACTACAATAGCGATAATAACAATTTATTTGAAGTCAAAAAATTATCTAAAGTTTGTGAATGACAGTCATATCCATGACCTTGCAAAATTCATGTTTGCTATTAGTATTTTTTGGGCTTATCTATGGTTTTCTCAATTTATGCTTATCTGGTATTCAAACATACCAGAAGAGGTAACCTACTTTATTACTAGAATAGAAGACTATAATTTTATGTTTTTTGGAATGGTTGTCTTAAATCTAATATTCCCTCTAATTGTACTAATGAATAGCGACTTTAAAAAGACCTACTTTATAGTAATATTAACAGGAATTGTAATAATCATTGGTCATTATATAGATGTGTTTAATATGATTATGCCATCTGCTGTTGGAGATCAATGGTCAATTGGTTTTTCTGAAATTGGAGGATTTTTATTCTTTCTAGGATTGTTTATTTTGGTTGTTTTTAGAGAAATTTCAAAAGCGCCACTTCTTGCTTCTGGAGATCCATTTGCTGAAGAAAGTAAAGGTTTTAAATATTATTATTACGATTAATTATGACAATAATACTCTCTTTAATTAGCTTAATATTAATTTCTGTAGCTGTTTGGCAGCTTACAAAAATCTTTGAGTTGTCCAAACCTGTTCAATCAGAATCTACTGGAGTGGCAAATGATAATGAAAATGATATTAATGGAAAATTAATGTTTTTGTTTTTAATCTTTCTTTATGCTTTAACTATATTTTCTTTTTTTAAATGGGGTGATGTTATTTTACCTGAATCTGCATCTGTTGAAGGAGAAAAAACAGATACTCTTTTATGGTTTACCTTTTCAGTAATTTTTGTTGTTCAGACAATTACTCAGGCATGTCTATATTATTTTGCCTTTAAGTATAGAGGAAATAAAAAAAGAAAAGCATTCTTTTTCCCTGACAGTAATCTTCTAGAAGGTGTTTGGACTGTAATTCCAGCTATTGCTCTAGCGGGAATAATTCTTTATGGATTAATGACTTGGACAGAGATTATGACTATAGAAGAAAATGATGAAGCATTAGTTGTTGAAATATATGCTCAGCAGTTTAATTGGAAAGCAAGATATTCTGGCGATGATGGAGTTCTTGGGGATGCTAATGTTAGATTCTTACAGGAATTCGGAGGAAAAAATTTAGTTGGTATTGACCCAACAGATCCTAATGGAGAAGATGATGTTATTGTTCAAGAATTACATTTACCAGTTGACAGGCAAGTGGTATTTAGAATAAGATCTCAAGATGTGCTTCATTCGATGTATATGCCACATTTTAGAGCTCAGATGAATGCTGTTCCAGGAATGATTAATCAATTTTCATTTACTCCAAATGTGACAACAAGGGAGATGAGATTAAAAAAAGAAGTAGTTGATAAGGTAAAAAAAATCAATAATATTAGATTTGAAAAAAGTCAAGAATTGGCTGCTATAGGAGAATTCCCTTTAGATCCATATGAATTTGATTTTTTATTATTATGTAACAAAGTATGTGGGGCATCACATTATAATATGCAAATGAAGATTGTAGTTGAAACACAAGATGAATTTGAAGATTGGTTCAATGAACAGATAACATTTAAAGAATTTATTAAATAATTAAAGATGTCAAAAGTAGAAGCAAGTCATGATGATCATCATGATCACCATCATAAAGAAACTTTCATAACTAAATATATCTTTAGTACTGATCATAAGATGATATCAAAACAGTATCTAATTACTGGATTAATCATGGGAATTGTTGGAATTGCAATGTCTTTATTATTTAGACTTCAACTTGCGTGGCCTGAACAATCTTTTGGAATTTTTGATGTTCTTCTTGGTAAATGGGCAACGGATGGTGTAATGGATCCAAATGTTTATTTGGCTCTAGTAACAATTCATGGGACTATAATGGTCTTTTTTGTTCTAACTGCTGGTTTAAGTGGAACATTTAGTAACATTTTAATTCCTTTACAAATTGGAGCCAGAGATATGGCTTCAGGGTTCTTAAACATGCTTTCTTATTGGCTTTTCTTTATTTCAAGTGCTTTAATGATTGCATCCCTTTTTGTTGAAGCAGGTCCTGCAGCAGCAGGTTGGACAGTATATCCTCCTTTAAGTGCACTACCTCAGGCTCAACCAGGTTCAGGTGCAGGAATGACTTTATGGCTTCTTTCAATGGCTGTTTTTATTGCATCATCTCTTCTTGCAGCACTAAATTATATTGTAACAGTTGTAAACTTAAGAACAAAGGGAATGACCTTTACAAGATTGCCACTAACTATTTGGGCTTTCTTGGTTACTGCTATAATTGGAGTTGTTTCTTTTCCAGTGTTACTATCTGCTGCTTTAATGTTAATAATGGATAGAAGCTTTGGAACATCTTTCTTTTTATCAGATATATTTATTCAAGGAGAAGTTCTCCACTATCAAGGTGGTTCCCCAGTATTATTTGAACATCTTTTTTGGTTTTTGGGTCATCCTGAAGTTTATATAGTTCTTCTTCCTGCATTAGGTATAGCATCAGAAGTGATAGCTACTAATGCTCGTAAACCAATTTTTGGATATAGAGCAATGGTTTTTTCTATACTAGCAATTGCTTTCTTATCAACAATAGTTTGGGGTCATCATATGTTTGTAACTGGAATGAATCCATTTCTAGGTTCAGTATTTACATTTACTACATTATTAATTGCTATCCCTTCAGCAGTAAAAGCATTTAACTATATAACTACTATTTGGAAAGGAAATATCCAATTTAACCCTGCAATGCTTTTTGCAATTGGATTAGTTTCTACATTTATATCAGGAGGATTAACAGGAATAATTTTAGGAAACAGTGCCTTAGATATAAATCTACATGACACATATTTTGTTGTTGCGCATTTTCATTTAGTTATGGGTATATCAGCTCTTTACGGTTTATTTGCCGGAGTATATCATTGGTTTCCTAAGATGTTTCGTAGGATGATGAATAAGAATTTGGGATATGTTCATTTTTGGATTACAGCTATAGGAGCATATGGTGTCTTTTTCCCAATGCATTTTATTGGAATGGCTGGACTTCCAAGAAGGTATTATACAAATACAAATTTCCCATATTTTGATGATGTAGCTAATATAAATGTCGTTATTACAATGTTTGCTCTAATAGCAGGTGCTGCTCAATTAATATTCCTATATAACTTTATAAGCAGTATGTTTTATGGGAAGAAGACAGAACAAAATCCTTGGAGATCAAATACTTTAGAATGGACTGCACCAATAAAACATATTCACGGGAATTGGACTGGAAAAATACCTCATGTTTACAGATGGCCATATGATTACTCTAAACCAGGATCAAAAGAAGATTTTATCCCCCAAAATATACCTCTTAAAAAAGGGGAAAAAGAGCTCCAGCATTAACTTCATCTAAAATAATTCAGATATCACAATTAATGTATATTTGACATAATGAATGAAAATACTGATAAAGAGCAGGAGTTTGATAAGGCTCTCAGACCTTTGAGTTTTAGTGATTTTATAGGTCAAGATTCTATAGTAAAAAACTTAAAAATTTTTGTTGAGGCTTGTAATCAAAGAGAAGATGCCTTAGATCATACTTTATTTCATGGACCACCAGGTCTTGGTAAAACTACTTTAGCTCATATTCTTGCAAATGAATTAAATGTCGGCCTTAAAGTGACTTCTGGTCCAGTAATAGAAAAACCTGGGGATCTGGCAGGACTTTTAACCAATCTTGAAGAACGAGATATATTATTCATAGACGAGATTCATAGACTTAGCCCTATAATTGAGGAATATTTATACTCAGCTATGGAAGATTACAAAATTGATATAATGATTGAAACAGGACCTAATGCTAGATCTGTGCAAATCAATCTTAATCCTTTTACTCTTGTTGGAGCAACTACTAGATCCGGGTTTTTGACAAATCCAATGAGGGAAAGATTTGCAATCTCTAACAGACTTGAACATTATAAAGATGACCTTTTATCTAAGATTGTTGAAAGAAGTTCATCAATTCTTGATC
Organism: Flavobacteriales bacterium; assembly: GCA_004214195.1. Lineage (GTDB taxonomy): Bacteria > Bacteroidota > Bacteroidia > Flavobacteriales > Flavobacteriaceae > Marisimplicoccus. The sequence continues at coordinate 6,321 of SGZK01000004.1, forward strand.
TTAAAATTGATAAAACTTCATGTTTTGAAATTGCAAAAAGAAGTAGAGGTACTCCAAGAATAGCAAATTCATTATTGAGAAGGGTAAGAGATTTTGCTCAAGTTGAAGGAGAAGGAAATATAGATATTCAAATTACAAAGTCTTCACTGAAGTCTTTAAATGTCGATAAAAATGGACTAGACAAAATGGATAATAAAATATTATCAACTATTATAGATAAATATAATGGAGGGCCAGTAGGAATATCTACATTATCCACATCACTCTCTGAAAATGTTGAAACTATAGAGGAAGTCTATGAACCATTTTTGATTCAACAGGGTTTTATAATTAGAACCCCAAGAGGAAGAGAGGTTACTGAAAAAGGCTACAAACATCTTGGTAAAAATAAAAATAATCAGAGCGGTTTATTTAATTAATCACTTTATATTTGATCATAATATAATGACATGGATAAAAGTAGAGAAAGGAGAGAATCTTTAGTTTATCACGCTAAGCCAAAACCAGGAAAAATAGAGGTTATTCCTACCAAAAAATATAATTCTCAAAGAGATCTTGCTATTGCATATTCACCTGGTGTAGCTATACCATGTCAAGAAATTGAAAGTGATAAGAATAATGCATATAAGTATACTAATAAGGGAAATTTAGTTGCTGTAATCTCAAATGGAACTGCTGTATTAGGTCTAGGAGACATTGGTCCAGAAGCATCAAAACCTGTTATGGAAGGAAAAGCTTTATTATTTAAAATTTTTGCTGATATAGATGTTTTTGATATAGAAATAAATGAAAAAGATCCAAAAAAATTTGTTGAAGTAGTCAAATCATTATCACCAACATTTGGAGGTATTAATTTAGAAGATATAAAAGCTCCAGAAGCATTTCAAATTGAAAAAGATTTAATAAAAGGATTAGATATTCCTGTAATGCATGATGATCAGCACGGTACTGCAATGATCTCTTGTGCGGCACTTATTAATGCTATTGATTTGGTAAACAAAAAGATAAAGAGCGTTAAGTTAGTAATGTCTGGAGCTGGTTCATCAGCAATTGCATGCACAAAGCTATATATATCATTTGGCCTTAAGAAAGAAAACATCATAATGTTAGATAGTAAGGGAGTTATAAATAATAAAAGGACTGATCTAAATGATGAGAAGAAGTTTTTTGTTACAAAAAGAAATATAAATACCCTAGAAGAGGCAATGATTGATTCAGATGTTTTTATTGGTTTATCTACAGGAGATATTGTAACAAGTAAAATGCTTAAGACAATGGCTAAAGATCCAATTGTTTTTGCAATGTCTAATCCAAATCCAGAAATAAATTATGACCTAGCAATGTCTACAAGAAAAGATATAATTATGGCTACAGGAAGATCTGATTTTCCAAATCAAGTCAATAATGTCCTTGGATTCCCTTTTATATTTAGAGGAGCTTTAGATGTAAGAGCAACAAAGATAAATGAAGAAATGAAAAAAGCAGCTGTAATTGCTCTTGCTAATCTTGCAAAAAAACCTGTGCCAGAACAAGTTAATATTGCTTATGGAGAAACTAAACGACTAATCTTTGGTAGAGATTATATAATACCCAAACCATTTGATCCAAGGTTGATTACTGAAGTTCCTCCAGCGGTCGCAAAGGCAGCTATGGATTCTGGTGTTGCAAGGGAACCAATAGAAGATTGGGATAGATATATACAAATTCTGGATTCCAGAATTGGAACTAATACTAAATTAATTAGACTAATCCACAGAAGGGCTAAATCTAGGATTAAGAAATTGATTTTTTCAGAGTCTGATCAATTAGATGTTCTTAAAGCTGCACAAATATGTAAGGAAGATGGAATTGTAGAACCAATATTAATGGGAAGAAAAAAAGTGATAAAAAAATTAATGAAATCTATAGACTTTAATGATAAAGTAAAAATTATAGATCCAAAAGATAAATCTCAAAAAAAAATAATATCTAAGTATGCTAGAGTTTTATTTGAAAATTTGAAAAGAAAAGGTAAAACACAAAAAGATGTCAAGCAAATGCTAAGAGACAGAATCTATTTTGGATCAATGATGGTATTGTCTGGAGATGCTGATAGTATGCTTGCAGGTTATTCAAGAAGTTATCCTTCAGCTTTTATTCCAATTCTTAATACAGTAGGAAAATCCAGGGGGATCAAAAGAGTTTCAGCAACAAACTTAATGTTAACAAAACAAGGACCGCTATTTTTATCTGATACATCTCTTAATATTAACCCTACTGCAGAACAATTAGCAAGAATTGCAGTAAACACTGCAAAAACTGTTAAAATGTTTGGAATTGAGCCTGTAATTGGAATTTTATCATTTTCTAATTTTGGTTCTTCGGATTCTGAAGAAGCTGAAAAAATTTCTTCTGCAATTAAGCTTTTACATAAAAATAATCCAGATATTATTGTTGATGGACCAATACAATCTGATTTTGCATTAAATAAAGAAATGCTAAAAAGTAGATTCCCATTTTCTAATCTGAATGGAAGAAAGGTTAATACATTAATTTTTCCTAATCTTGACTCTGCAAATATTTCATATAAGATAATAAAAGAACTTGATGATGCTATTTCAATTGGTCCAATTTTAATAGGATTGAATAGACCTGTACACATTTTGCAGTTGGGCGCATCTGTTGAAGAGATTGTTAATATGGCAGCAATCTCAGCAATTGATTCTCAAAGAAGAAAAATAAGAAAAAAATGATAACCTATATTAAAGGAAGATTAATAGAAAAATCACCAACTAAAATTGTTGTAGAAGTAAATGGAATAGGATATGATATTAATATCTCTTTAAATACTTTTGAAAAAATTGGAGATGAAGAAAATATAACTATTTATACTCATCTTCAAAGAAAAGAAGATGCTGATATTTTGTTTGGATTTATGGGAAAAAGTGAAAGAAAACTTTTCCAGCAATTAATTTCAGTTTCTGGTATAGGGCCGAGTACTGCTAGAACCATTCTTTCCTCAATTTCTCCATTTGAAATTCAAGAAGCTATAATGTCAGAGGATTTGAACACAATTAAATCAATAAAAGGGATTGGCCTTAAAACTGCTCAAAGGTTAATAATAGAATTGAAAGATAAAGTAGATATATTAGAAAAAAATGATTTGGATTTAGTTCAAGAAAAATTTAATGTAAAACAAGAAGCATTAAAGGCTCTAGAAGTACTGGGTTTTAGTAGAAGTAAATCTGAAACAGTAGTAAACGAGATATATTTTAATGATCAAAATATAGAGTTACAACAACTAATAAAAAAATCTTTAAATAAACTATAATATGAATCTTCCAAAAGAATTAAAATACACTAAAGAACATGAATGGATAAAAGTTGATGGTAATATTGCCACGATTGGTATTACAGATTTTGCTCAAGGTGAACTAGGCGATATAGTCTATATTGAAATAGATTCCATTGGGAATGAGCTTAATGTTAGTGAGATTTTTGGAACTGTAGAAGCTGTCAAGACAGTTTCAGACTTATTTATGCCTATAAAAGGCACTGTTATTGAGATTAATTCAAATATAGAATCTACTCCAGAAATTGTTAATGAGGACCCTTATGATAAAGGATGGATAATTAAAATAGAAATAGCTGAAAATCAAGATATTGAAAATCTTTTATCTGCTGATGATTATAGAAAGATGATAGATAATTAAAAAAAAATATATAGAATTAATATATATATATGAATTAATTATATTTTTTTATAGATTAGCACTTTAAAAGTTTAGTAATGCAACAGAAAAAGAATCCTAAAGCTGATTTAAATAAAAACAGAAACCTATATTTTGTAATAGGACTTTCTTTTGTTTTAGGTCTTACATGGTGGGCTATTGAATCAAAAACATATGAAACAAAGTATGACTATGAATCTTTAAACATCAATGATGACGATGATGAAGAAATTCCAATTACTGAGCAAATAAAACAACCACCACCACCACCACCACCACCTCCAGCTCCTGAAATTATTGAAGTTGTTGAGGATGAAGAAGAGGTAGAAGAAACTATCATTGAATCAACAGAATCTGATGAAGAAATGGTTATTGAGGATATTGAGGTTGAAGATGAATTTGATGATATCGAAGTTCCGTTTGCAGTAATTGAAGATGTACCAATTTATCCTGGATGTGAGAAAGTTTCAAAATCTCAAAGGAGAACTTGTTTCCAAGATAAAATTAATCAGCATATTAAAAGAAACTTTAGATATCCTGAAATTGCCCAAGAAATGGGAATTCAGGGTAGAGTTTATGTAAACTTTATTATTGGAAGAGATGGGGTGATTAGTAATATTAGAATGAGAGGACCTGATAAGAACCTGGAAAACGAGGCAGGAAGAATTATAGGTCGATTGCCACAGATGACTCCTGGTAAACAAAGGGGGAGACCAGTAAGAGTTCCATTTAGTATCCCAATAACATTTAGACTTCAATAGATATTATTTTTGCTTGTCCCAAATTAAATCTTATGCCACAAACTTTTAAAAAAGTATGTATTTATGTTTAATACTATTCTTGAATTAACTAAATATAGACTTTCATTAAGTGTAATATTTTCTTCAATTGCTGGATATTTGATAGCAATGGACTATTTTTTAATTGAGACTTTTCTTCTTCTTTTATTTGGAGGATTTTTTCTTGTAGGAGCATCAAATGGATTTAATCAAATAATAGAAAAGGAAAGAGATTCTATTATGGATAGAACTAAAAACCGTCCAATTCCACTTGGCAAAATAAGTCCAAGATCAGCTTTTATTATTTGTTTAACCATGATTTTATCTGGTATAGTCTTATTATATTTTATAAATCTTAGAACTGCTTTTTTCGGACTATTATCAGCACTTATCTATCTTTTCATTTATACGCCTTTAAAAACCAGAACACCTTTATGTGTCTTCTTTGGTGCTATTCCAGGGGCTATTCCATTTATGCTTGGATGGGTTGCAGCAACAAATAAATTTGGAATTGAACCAGGAGTACTTTTTATGATTCAATTTTTTTGGCAGTTTCCTCATTTTTGGGCTATAGGATGGCTATCTGATGATGATTATAAAAAAGCAGGATTTAAAATGCTTCCAACAGGGAAAAAAGATAAGTCTACTGCATTTCAAATAGTTTTTTATACTATTTGGACAATCTTAGTATCCCTTATACCTTTATCAGGATTTTCAGGTTTATTGACAATTAGCTATATATCAGGATTATTAATTTTCTTAGCCGGACTATTTATGTTATCTAAATCTATAAACCTAATGTTATATATGAATAATTTAAATGCTTTAAGACTTAAGTATGCAAGTATCTTTTATTTAACTTTTATTCAAATTATATTTGTCCTCGATAAATTTATAATCTAATGTCTGATAAAGCAGAAATTGATCTAAAAAACAGGAAAGCTAAGAAGATGATGCTTTGGTTTGGAATGATAAGTATGGCCATGATGTTTGCAGGGTTTACTAGTAGTATTATCGTATCTGGTAGTAGGCCAGATTGGTTAGATTCATTTTCAATTCCTACTTGGTTTTTATATAGTACTGTTTCAATAATATTTAGCAGTGTTTTTTTTCAGTTAGCAAAAGTTAGCTTAGATAAATATGTTAGACATGCTCCTATAGATAATTCTAATCTACACCTATATAGAAAGAATGTAAATATATATTTATGTTTTACAGCAATTCTGGCAATTATCTTTGTTGTCTCTCAATTTTTAGGTTTAGGAGAAATAATTTCACTTGGGTTTCATTTTACGGGCCCAGGAAGTTCAGTAACTACATCATTTATCTATGTTTTAGTTTGTGTACATTTAGTCCATCTATTTGCAGGCTTAATTGTCCTTTCAGTTGTTATAATTAGATTCAATAATAAAAAATATGAGAAAAATAAACTAGGTTTTGAATTAGCATTAATGTTCTGGCACTTTCTTGGTGCTTTATGGACATATTTATTCCTTTTTATTAAATACTTCACTTAAAATATTATAAATTTGTAACGAAAATTTTTGCCCTAGATGCAAGCATCATCAGCTATATCAAACACAAACACATCAGGATCATGGGGAGGAGGTTCAAAACCTTTAGTTGCTGGATATGGAAAGTTAATGATGTGGTTTTTTATTGTTTCTGATGCTTTAACTTTTTCTGGATTTCTTGTTTCTTATGGGTTTTCAAGATTTAAAAATATAGATTCTTGGCCAATAGCTGACGAAGTATTTACTCATTTTCCATTTTTACATGGAATAGATGCACCAATGTATTATGTTGCTTTGATGACATTTATTTTAATATTTTCTTCTGTAACAATGGTTCTAGCCGTTGATGCAGGTCATCATCATAATAAAAATAGGGTAGCTTTTTATATGTTACTTACAATAATAGGTGGAGCAATTTTTGTTGGATCTCAAGCCTGGGAATGGAAAAACTTTATTAAAGGAGAATATGGAGCGGTTGAGGTTCAGTCTGGGAAAATTTTGCAATTCTATGATCTTGAAAAAAATAAAAGAATACCTATAGATGAATTTGCAGTATCTCTTACTCAAGAAAGATATACACATGACGATAATGTTGGATTGTGGTATGTTGAGGAATCGAAATTGCCTGAAATAACTTTAGATGAAGTATTAGAAGGTTTTAATAGAAATTTAAATATCACTGTTAGAATTCAAGCAATTGATGATAAAGGAAAGAAAATTATCTTGGATAGACAAGAGGCAGAAGTAGCTATTAATTCAGCAACAAGAGTAGTTAAAGGTGCAAACTTATATAGAAATGAATATGGTAACCCTTTGTTTGCTGATTTCTTTTTCTTTATAACAGGATTCCATGGATTTCATGTTTTCTCAGGAGTTATTATAAACATAATAATTTTTATTAATGTTTTATTAGGAACTTATGAGAAAAGAGGTCATTATGATATGGTTGAGAAGGTTGGCCTATATTGGCACTTTGTTGATTTAGTATGGGTATTTGTATTTACATTCTTTTATTTAGTATAATATGGCAGAACATTTACATAAACTGGAAATTTTTAGAGGACTAATAAAGTTCAAATCGAATGAACAAAAAATATGGGGAGTGCTTATCTTTCTTTCTATTGTTACAGGAATAGAAGTTGCATTGGGTATTAATAAACCAGAGATTTTATTAAATAAATTTATTGGCCTTAAACTAATAAATTGGCTGTTTATTATAATGACGCTAATTAAAGCATATTATATTACTTGGGACTTTATGCATATAAGAGATGAAAAGTCATTTCTTAAAAACTCTATAGTTGTTCCTTTACTTATTTTGATTCCATTCTTACTGTTTATATTATTAATTGAAGGCTCATATATTTTTGACGTTATGTTAGGTGGATTTAAAAGCTGGAATTTTTGATGAAAAAAAGTATTAAGAAGTATTTAATTCTAAGCCTACTCTTTTTTTCCCCAATCTTTATATATATTTTTCTTGTCTCAGGAATAAACAATTTTGCAAGATTGCCAATTTTAACAACAAATGTTTTAGATATTCAAAGTATTAATGGAAATATACAAGGGATATCATTAAAAGATAATATATCAATTATTGGCTTTTGGGGAGGAGATGTTAATTTAAGAAAATCAGAAGCATTAAATTTGAATCAAAAGATTTATAGAAGATTTTTTCAGTTTCAAGATTTTCAATTTGTTTTTCTTACAACAAAAGACCAAAAAACGAACATAAACAACCTTAAAGAAGAATTGACAAGAGGAGTTGGAACAGATCTTGAAAAATGGAATTTTATTTTTACTGATGAAAAAGAAATTCAGAAAATATATAATAGCCTTAAGACTGATATTGAATTGTCAGAAGAAAATAATACACCCTATGTATTTATTATTGATAGAGATTTAAATTTAAGAGGCAGAGATGATGATGAGGATATTGGTAAATTATATGGGTTTAATGCTGAGTCTGTAGCAGATATAAATAACAAAATGGTTGATGATGTTAAGATTATTCTAGCTGAATATAGACTTGCTTTAAAGAAAAATGATTCTTTATTTAAATGAAATCAATCAGTTCAAAAAATATTGGCCTTTTATTAATTATTATTCTATTTGGAATCTATTCAATACCAAAAATTATAAATAGATTATCAAATGAAAATATTATAGATACTAATAGATTGCACCAAAAAGAAGCACTATCGTATCTAAAAATTGATGGAAAAGATAGAAAAGTACCGGATTTTATTTTAACTAATCAGGATTCACTTTTTATTACTAATGATGATTTTATAGGTAAAGTTTATGTATTAGAGTTTTTCTTTAGTAGATGTCCAGATATATGTATAGAGATGAACAGTAATATGAGAAAATTAGATGATAAATTTGGTGATTTAATTGATTTTGGGATTGTTTCTATAACCATAGACCCTTCTCATGATAGACCCTATATACTGAAAAAATACTCTGAAGATTTAGGTGTAAAATCACAAAATTGGCATTTTTTGACTGGAGATCGTAATTATATTTATGATTTAGCAAATAAAGGATTTAATATATATGCTAATGAAAATCCAAATTTTGGAGGAGGTTTTGAACATCAGGGATATTTTGCATTAATAGATAAGCAAGGATATATAAGATCTAGAAATGACAATTATGGTAATCCAATATTATATTATCTTGGCATAAATGATCAAAGTATAGATTTGCAAGGAATCGATATGTTAGAAAATGATATTACAAAATTAATTGATGAATAAAACCAAAAGCAAATTAAAGTATAGAGGTTTAATTATCCTTATATCAGTTCTAATTCCTGCTGTTGTTGTTGCTCTTCTGTTTGTTAGGATTGAATCTATCCCTCCTTTAACATTCTTGCCGCCAATTTATGCAACTATTAATGGATTGACTGCAGTAATTTTAATTTTAGCATACAGATCAATACTTGCTAAAAATATAAAAAGACATGAGTTACTAATGAAAATTTCAATTGGTTTATCAGTTGTTTTTCTTGTAATGTATGTTTTATATCATATGACAACAGATCCAACATCTTTTAAAGGTGAAGGTATAATTAGATATATCTATAGATTTATTTTAATAACACATATAACCCTTTCTGTTTTTATCATTCCAATGGTTCTAGTAACATATGTTAGGGCAATATCTGGGATGTTTGATAAGCATAAGAAAATAGCAAGGATTACTTTTCCTATTTGGCTATATATTGCAGTAACTGGAGTAATTGTTTACTTAATGATCTCACCTTATTATACTTAATAATGAAAAAAATACTTCTTACCATTATTTTGTTTTTAATTTTTACTATAGACTCGTATTCACAATGCTCTATGTTAAGTGCAATAATGGAATCAGAGCAGGCGTATGATTCTGCAAAGAGTCTTAATAATGGAATAGTATATTTATTAGCTATACCCTATATTTTAGTATTCGTAATCATATGGATTGTTTATAATACGAATAAGGTTAAATAATAAAATTTTTTTAAAAAAAATTGATGTAACCTTTGCTTCTCTAAAAAAAAAATGATAAGTTTGCGTTACATTAATAAAAATTAAATTATGAATAACATAGGAGAATTAATTCCATTTTTTGGAATGTTAACAGGGATTGTCATTCCTCTTGGAGTTTTATACTGGCTTTACCATGAAAATAAAAACAAGCATGCAACAATAATAGAAATATCTAAAAATTTGAATGACCCCTCAAAAGTAGAAGAATTATTAAAGATTTTTGAGGAAAGAAAAAAAGAGCCAATTGATTATCGAAGAAATGGAGTTATAACTCTTTTTGTTGGTATAGGTTTATATATGCTTGGCTTTTTGGTGTTAGGCAAAATTTTAGAAGGAGTTGGAGCTTTGGTTGCTTTAATAGGAGTTGGACAGATAATTGCTGGATATCTATACCCAAATACAGGTAAAGAGCTTACTGATGCAGTTGAACAGTACGAAAAGAAATAGCGTTTGGGAAGAGATCATAAAAAGCTTAAAAACAAACTTGAGGAACTCAGAAAATCTGCTGGCTTAACACAACAAGAGCTTTCAGAGAGTGCTGAGGTTTCAAGGAAAAGTATTAATGCAATTGAAAATGGAGTTTATATTCCATCAACTGTTCTTGCTCTTAAAATAGCAAAAATTTTAAAATGTGGAGTTGAAGATCTGTTTAAATTACCAGTTTGATTAATAAAGCATGAAACCCAATAATAATAACCAAATTATTTGGTTTATAATGTAAACTAGTTTATTTTTGTTTAAAAATTAAATAAAATGAACTCAACAGATCAAATAAAACTTATTAATGATACTATTAATAAAACAAGAGAAAACCTTAAGCCCTTAAGTTTTAATCTAATTTTTTGGGGATTACTTCTAAACGTAATGAGTATAATTCATTATTTGTTCCCATCATTTATAGAACAAACAGATCATTCTGCAACAATATATTGGGTCGCTCTTCCTTTATTAGGAATGATTTATATGACTAGGTGGAATATTAAAATTGGGAAAAAACAAGGTTATGAAACTATTATGAGCAGGACAATAAGAATTATTTGGACTGTATTTGGTTTTGGATGGCTATTAATTGTTTTAAGTTCAATAAAACTCTCATTTGAGATCGCTCCTATGATTTTATTTCTTCTAGGTCTTGTCTTAACAATGACTGGTATGATAATTAAGTTTAAGCCTGTAACAATAGGTGGAATGGTTTTATTTGTTTTTGTTTTTAATGTATTTATAGATCCAGATCAAAACTTTTTGATAGTTAACATGATTGGTGTTACTCTAGGGTTATTAATTCCTGGAATTATGTTAAGTAGAATGAAAACTAATGAATAAAGAACTTGAAAAGCTACTTTTTAATCCAGTACGATTAAAAATACTCTCTTTTTTGTTTTCGGTTGAAAGTGCAAGTTTTAAAAAATTAATGGAAGTATCAGATGCGACAAAAGGTAACATTAGTATTCAAATTAAAAAACTTGAAGAGGCAGGCTGTATTAAGATCAAAAAAAAGTTTGATAATAATTACCCTTTAACTTCATGTGTTATTACATCAAAAGGAAAAAAATCATTTGAAATATTTTTTCAGTATTTAAAATCTTATGAAGGTGAAATTTAATCAATATATGTGTCTAAATAATAATAAATATATGTTTGTAAATAATAATAAAAAAATTACTTTTGCGTGTTTTTATGATTGAAATAAAAAATTTACATAAGTCCTATGAAATGGGGGCTACATCACTACATGTTTTAAAAGGAATTAATTTTTCTGTGAAAGATGGTGAATTAGTTGCTATTATGGGATCTTCAGGATCTGGTAAATCAACACTTTTAAATATTTTAGGAATGCTTGATACCTCTGATGCTGGAACTTATGATCTTGATAATATCAGAATTGCAAATATGGATGAGACCAAGGCTGCAAACTATAGAAATAAATTTTTAGGATTTGTTTTTCAATCTTTTAATTTAATTAACTATAAAGATGCCCTAGAAAATGTTTCTTTACCACTTTATTATCAAGGATTGCCAAGAAAAGACAGACAGAAAATAGGATTAGAGTATCTTGATAAAGTTGGGCTTAAAGAATGGTCTGACCATTTACCTAGTGAGCTTTCTGGTGGTGAAAAGCAAAGGGTAGCAATTGCCCGTGCAATGGCTTCAAATCCAAAAGTTCTTTTAGCTGATGAGCCAACAGGTGCCTTAGATTCCAAAACCTCTAGAGAAGTTATGGCATTAATTCAAAGGATAAATGATGAAGGAAAAACAATCCTTGTGGTTACGCATGAACATGATATTGCAAACATGTGTAAAAGAATTGTTCATCTTAAAGATGGAATTATAGTAGAGGATAAAAAAATTAAACAAAATATTATTAAAGATGTTTAACCTGGAGCGTTGGATTGAGATATTTCAGTCAATAAGAAAAAATAAATTAAGAGCTGTTCTATCAGGATTTACAGTATCTCTAGGGATTCTATTATTTATTATACTTTTTGGTCTAGGTGAGGGGTTAAAGAATTCTTATGAAGATTTATTTTTAAATGGAGCAGATAATGTAGTATTTGTTTATCCTGGGAAAACAACTAAACCTTTTGGAGGTTTTAAATCAAATAGGAGGATAGAATTTGATAATTCGGATATT
>SGZK01000040.1:0-7038 GCA_004214195.1 Flavobacteriales bacterium
TATTGATAATTATATAAATGAAGAAATTAACGTTAATAAAAGAAAAAATCATTATATATATAATGGTTTGTCAATCTTTCTTGTTAGTAAGTATATAGATGAATATCACAGTAACGTTAGATATTTAGGAAGGTTATCTGGTTTTGAAATTCTAAGAAATTATGAATTATCTAATATACGTTTCAATGATTTATTTATTCACTATTATGAGTCTATACAACGATTAAATCTTCATCAAACTGATCTGCAATCTGGAGAAACACTTACAAAAGCAAATTATAATATTTCTTCACCATATCATACAGGAATTGGTTTATTATACCTTGAGAGTTATATAGGAGAAGATAACTTTAAAAAAGTAATTGATAAATTAAGAAATATTTCATTAAAGTCTAATGATATAGAGTTGGCTTTAAAGACATCTACAGATAAAAATATTGACTGGTTTATAGATGAATATTTATCAAAAAGACAATCATTAGATCTAAGGATTGATGTGTTAAATAATTCTAATGAAATAACTTATAAAGTATCTGAGAAAAACAATAAATCTATACCATATAATGTCTCATTAATTAAAAATGATTCTATACTTTTCTCTAAATGGAGTGATAAATACCTTCAAGAGAAAATACCAAATCTAAATGCTGATTACATTGCAGTAAACCCTATTATTGAACTTCCTGAAATAAATAAATCAAATAATTGGTATTATTTAAAAAATAATGGTTCCAAACCTATTAAATTCTTGTTTTTAGGGGATATTGAAAACCCTAAGTATAAAAAGATTTTTTTAAGACCTGAGTTTACATATAATTATTATGATGGTGTTTCTCCTGGTTTAAATATATTTAACACAGGTGTTAAGTATAAAGCATTTAATTTTGAACTACTACCTCAATTCTCTTCAAAAGAAAATACTTTAGTTGGTTCAAGTAAGGTTACATATAATTTGCAAAACGAAAACACCAACAACTACTCTACAATATTTAATTTATTCTACATAACAAATCATTATAAAGAAAATCTTAGATATCAAGTTTTCTCTCCTTCAGTCTCAATGTTTTTTAGAGATAACAATAATCTAAGATCTAATGTAAAAAAACTACTATCATTCTCAATGTTTAGTGTTGATAAAGATGTTTATGAAAAAAAACCTAATGAATTAGAGAATTATACAGTATATAACTTAGGTTATACTTATTCAGATATAGGTATAAGTAAATATCTGAGAACTTCTGCAAATACTAGATTATCAGATAATTTTGGTAAGCTTAGTGTTGTTTTTGATTATAGAAAGCTTTTTAAAAATAATAGACAATTTCAGTTTAGATTTTACTTTGGGAAATTTTTATGGAATAATAAATCATATGATAATTTTAGAAACTATCTTGGTCGTTCTGATGGTTATTTACTCCTTGATGAATATCTAGGTAGATCGGAAAGAACAGGATTACTAAGTCAACAGTTTATAATGGCGGGTGGTGGTTTTAAATCTATTTTCGAAAACTCAGAATCAAATGATCTTATGATTGCAACTAATATAAACATAGGTTTATGGAAGTGGTTTGAAGGTTACTTAGATCTGGGTATACTAAAAGATAAAAACCAAAAGAAAAGAAATTTTTATGGCACAGGAATTAAATTAAACCTTCTTCCTGACTTTTTTGAACTATACTTTCCAATAAGCTCTTCAAATGGAATAGAGATTGATGATTATAGATATTATAATAAAATCAGATTTGTTCTTTCATATGAAGTTGACTCATTAATTAATTTGTTTTCTAGAAAATGGTTCTAAAAACACAAATGCAAATAATATTTGTAATTTTATTAATCCTATGCTTTCGAAAACTCAAGAACAGATAAATTTAAAAGAATTCAAAGAAAAAGTCATTAATGACTACAGAACTGTCTCTTTAAGCCGGGAAATAAGCGTTATGGGAAGAAGAGATGTTCTATCAGGGAAAGGTAAGTTTGGAATTTTTGGAGATGGTAAAGAGCTTCCCCAAGTTGTTCTTAGTCACTTTTTTAAAAATGGTGACTATAGATCAGGCTATTACAGAGATGGAACACTACTTCTAGCTCAAGAATTACTTTCGCCAAGAGAGATATTTTCTACCGTTTATGGTCATGCAGATGTTATTTATGAAAGAATGTCAGGGGGGAGACAAATGGCAGGTCATTTCTTGTCTGAAATGATTAATAGCTCTAAGGAATGGATAAATCAGACTAATGTAAAAAATCATATTTCAGATGTATCCCCTCTTGCAACACAAATGTCAAGATTAGTTGGACTTGGTTTGGCATCAAAAATTTATAGATATAATAAAATTGAAAATTCAAGTAAATTTTCAAATAATGGAAATGAAATAGTCTGGGGGTCCATTGGAAATGCTAGTACAAGTCAAGGGGTCTTTTTTGAAGCAGTTAACGCATGTGGTGTATTGCAAATACCTGCGATAATTAGTATATGGGATGATGGGTATGGAATATCTGTTGAAAATAAATATCATACAACTAAAGAAAGTATTTCTAAAGTTTTGAGTGGATTTAAATTAACCAAGAATAAATCTGGAATTGAAATACTTGAAGTAAAAGGATGGGACTATTCCTCTCTTATGAAGACATATTCCTATGCAGAAAATATTGCTAGAAATTATCATGTACCAGTAATTATTCATGCTACTGAATTAACTCAACCATTAGGTCATTCTACATCTGGATCTCATGAAAGATATAAATCTAAAGAGAGACTAGATTGGGAGAGATCAAATGATTGTAATATAAAATTTAAAGAGTGGATTATAGATAATAAAATTTGTACAGAGAAGAAATTACTGAATATAGATGATGAGATTAAAAAATATGTACGAGAAGAAAAAAGACTTGCTTGGAAGCATTATCAAAGCCCTTTTTTAAAATCAAAAGATGAATTACTAGATATATTTGATTTATTTGATAATAATAATATAAAAAATGAATTAAAAGAAAAAGTTGAATCAATTGATGATTTAAATTTCTCTGAGCTCTTAAAAATTGCTAGACATACTATATATGACCTTAATTCTAATAATGAATTAATTAAAAATAAGCTAGAAGATTGGTGTAAATCAAAAACAAAACTATTATCAGAGAAATATTCTACAGACCTGTATTCAATTGATATTAATGATCTTTCAAAAGAGAGTTCTATATCGCCTACTTATGATAATAACAATGAAGTTGATGGAAGAATTATATTAAGAGATAATTTTGATGAACTTTTAAAAAACCATGACAACTTATTCATATTTGGTGAAGATGTTGGTAAAATAGGTGATGTTAACCAAGGACTTGAAGGATTACAAAAAAAATACGGAAAAAATAGAGTATTTGATACAGGAATAAGAGAGTCAACAATAGTTGGTCAAGCAATTGGAATGGCTCTTAGAGGACTTAAACCAATAGCTGAAATACAATACTTAGACTACATTCTCTATGCATTACAAATACTTAGTGATGATTTGGCTACAATGAGCTATAGAACACATGGAAGGCAAATAGCTCCAATAATTGTTAGGACAAGAGGGCATAGATTAGAGGGAATATGGCATGCTGGTTCTCCTCTTGGTGGACTGATTAACTTTTTAAGAGGGATATTAATTTTAACTCCAAGGAATATGACTAAAGCAGCTGGATTTTATAATTCTTTAATGAAATTAGATCAACCAGCGATTGTAATTGAGCCTTTAAATGGATATCGAACTAAAGAGAAAATACCATCAAATCTTGGTAAACTTAAGACCCCTATCGGTGAAGTTGATATAATCAAAAAAGGAAAAGATCTAACAATAATATCTTATGGTTCAACTTTAAACATAGTTGAAAAAGTAGGTCAAAAATTACTTGATTATGATATAGATTGCGAAATTATAGATTTACAATCATTAATTCCCTTTGACATATCTCATAGAATTAAAAGAAGTGTTGAAAAAACCAATAGAATTCTAATTGTAGATGAAGATATGCCTGGTGGAGCTTCAAGTTATATTCTCCAAGAATTATTAAATACTCAAAAGATATACAATAAACTTGATAGTGAACCGAATCTTCTAACTGCTAAAGAACATAGACCTCCTTATGGTTCAGATGGGGATTATTCAAGTAAACCTTCTTTTGAAGATATATTTGAAAAGGTTTATGAGATTATGAATGAGGTAGATCCAAATAAGTACAGTAATATTTAATTGCCATTAAATATCTTATATATAAGCTCTGAAGATATTGCATGATAATTTGTATTATCAAAATCGATTCCTTTAGATCTTTTATCAGCTTCCAATAAATAATTAAAGATTTTTGAAATGTCTTTCATAGAATAATTAGGAGATGCTAATTTATACTCTTCTATAAAATATGGATTTACACCCATGATTTTTGATGCTTCCCTTTTATTTTCAATAGAATGATATAGAAAAAGTTTATTGAAAAAATAAAAAATAGATGAAATAAGTAATGTCAGAGGGTATTTTACAGAATTAGTTGACATATATTCAATGATTTCAATTGTTTTTGTAAAATCCCTTTTACCAATATGTTTTGTTAATTCAAAAAAGTTATACTCTTTACTAAATCCGATAATACTTTCAACTTCATCTGGCCTAATAACATCTTGAGGTTTAGAGTTAATTTTAAGTTTATCTAGTTCATTCTCTATTTGAGATAAATTATTTCCTACAAAGTCTATAATTATTTGGATTGATTTAGGATGGAGGTTTATCTTCTTATTTAAAGCAGCTTCATTAATCCAATTAAATATTTGGTTATCATAAATCTTTTTTGATTCAAATGCTAATCCATTTTTTTTAGATAAACTATAAATTCTTTTTCTTTTATCAAGTGATTGATTAATGAAAGATAATACTAGGATAGTTTTTAAGTTAGGAGATTCAATATAACTTGTTAGTTTATCAAAGTTTTTGGAAATATTTTTCGCATCTTTTAGGACAATTAAATTATATTCTCCAACTAATGGAAATCTTTTTGCAGCATCAATTACTTGATCTTCACTAATTTCATTACCATAAAATTTAAAATAATCAAAATCTTTAGAATCGTCAGTAACTACTTTACTAGTAAGTAATTTAATTATATTATCTGCAAAATAGTTTTCATCTCCTACTAGAATATAAATTGGAAAGAATTCGTCATTGTTTATCTTAGTAATGATTTTATTGTATTCGTTCATCAAAAAAAATAATTATGGAAAAGTTAAACTTTCCTGCTTACGATTTCAAATTAAAAAAAAATAATAATAAAACTTACATTTTTGATGAAATAAGAATGAAGTGGATATTTCTTACACCTGAAGAATGGGTTAGGCAAAATTTTATTATGTATATAAAATCAAAAGGATATCCGCTATCTCTAATGAATCTTGAAAAAGCCTTTTCCGTTCATGGAGTAAAAAAAAGATATGATATTATTGTGTTTAATCAAATAGGAAAAGTCAATATTCTAGTTGAATGCAAATCATTCAAACAAAAAATAAATAATAATCATTTTGATCAAATAATGAGATATAATATAGAGCTAAAAAGTACATATCTTGCTGTTTCAAATGGAATTAATCATTATTTCTTGAAATTTAATCTTGATAATAAAAAACATGAATTTATTCAAGATTTACCTTTATACTTAAAATGAAAAGAATTGCCGTCGTAATATTGAATTGGAATGGGCTAGAATTATTAAAAAATTTTATTCCAAATACTGTGAATAATTCAAAAGAGGCTAATATTTATGTAATTGATAATTTCTCAGAAGATGATTCTGTAGATTTTTTAAAGAGAAATTACCCAAATATTAAAGTTATTGAACTAGATAATAATTACGGGTTTGCAGAAGGATATAATTTAGGTCTAAAGGAAATTGATGAGGAAATTTATTGTTTGATAAATTCTGACATTAAAGTAACAGAAAACTGGTTAGAACCAGTAATTAATAAATTTGACAACAATAATGTTTCTATTGCCCAGCCTATTATATTAGATTATAATAAAAAAGATTATTTTGAATATGCAGGTGCTGCAGGTGGTTTTATAGATAAGTTTGGATATCCCTTTTGTAGGGGAAGAATTATAAATTCCATCGAAAAAAATTTAAATCAATACAAAGATTCTAAAATATTTTGGGCTACAGGAGCATGTTTTTTTATTAAAAGAAGGGTTTTTAATGAATTAAATGGATTCGACAAGGACTTCTTTGCTCATCAAGAGGAAATTGATTTTTGTTGGAGAGCATTTAATCTTGACTATAACTGTCACGCTATTACTTCATCAAAGGTATTTCACATAGGCGCATATACAATAAAGGATAGTCCTCAAAAAACTTATTTAAATTACAGAAACTCTTTATTTATGTTAGTAAAAAATCTCCCCTTTAATAAATTATGGACTATTTTACCACAAAGAATAATTATTGACATAATATCTTCATTTTATTTTATACTTAATTTCAGATTCATAAGCTTCTTGTCAATATACCGAGCTTACTTAAGTTTTATTCTAAAGTTTCACATTATGTTTAATAAAAGAGGAAAATCATTAAAAAAGGATGACTATTTCTATATAAAAAGTATAATTTTCAATTATTTCATATTAAAAAAAAGGAAATTCTTTAAGCTGAAATACAATAAATTACCATAATTATATTAGATTTGTAGCTGAAAATTTTATTAACCAATTAATTTTGAAATGAAAACAAATATTTTAGTAGTTGGAGTTCTAGGTTTACTTCTTACTTCTTGTGTTTCACAAAAGAAGTATTCAGATTTAGAAAAACTTCAACAAGACACAAAAGAATTACTAGATAATGCTACAGATAGATTAGCTAGAGCTGATCAAGGTTTAGCTTCTGCAAATGGACAAAATGCTGCTCTTACAGAGCAAAATAGATTCCTAAGAGCAAACAATCAAGATTTGATTGATAATATGGGTAATTTAACTACACTTACTCAAAAGGGCGCAGAAAACCTAGAGCGTTCTCTTGAAAGTC
>SGZK01000041.1:0-7033 GCA_004214195.1 Flavobacteriales bacterium
GTTTTAGTTATAACTCATTATCAAAGACTGCTTGATTATATAGTACCAGACTTTGTTCATGTGATTTTAGATGGGAAAGTTATTAAGTCAGGAGATAAATCCTTAGCAAAGAGGATTGAGGATAAAGGATATGATTGGTTAAAAAATGAGAAAAAATAAAAGATGGATTTTAAAGAAAAATTATTAGATTCTCATTTAGCTTTTGAACAAGATGTTGATTTATTACATCCTATCCATAAAAACCGAAAGAATGCTTTAAAAAGATTTGAAAAAGACGGCTTCCCTAATAAAAATGATGAATTATGGAAGTATACATCACTTGCTTCAATAGTTCAGAAGGATTATCATCTTAGCCCAATTTCAGATAGTAATATTGAATTAAAGGACATTAGAAGGTATTTTTTAAATGATATAGATTCATTTAAACTAGTATTTATTGATGGTATTTTTAGTCCTTTTCTTTCAAAAACTACTCATGATGGGATGGATATCTGTGTTTTGTCTGCTGCTATTTCAAAGTCAAAATATAAAAAAACTATAAAAAAATATTTCAATAAAATTGTTCCAGATAATGATAGCTTATCTTCATTAAATACATCCTATACAAAAGAAGGTGCTTATATATTAATTCCTAAGAATGTTGAACCTGAAGACCCAATTCAAATTTTGCATTTTTCAACTGGAATCCAGAATTCAATATGGTTACAGCCTAGAAATTTAATTATAACTGAGAGTAATTCAACTGTTCAAATTATTGAAAGACATCAATCCTTATCAGAACATAAAGTTGTTACAAATAGTGTAACTGAAATTTATGCAGAGAGCAATTCATTTATTGATTACTATAAAATTCAAAATGATTTACTAAGTTCTTCTCTAATTGATAATACATTTATTAGTCAGGAAAACGACAGTAATGTTAGTGTTCACACTTTTTCTTTCGGAGGCAATCTTACAAGAAATAATTTAAGGTTTTATCATAAAGGATCAAATATTTCTTCAACATTAAAAGGTTTAACTATTTTAGAGTCTAGACAACATGTTGATCACAATACTCTTGTAAATCATGCAAAACCTAATTGTGAGAGTCATCAAGATTATAAGGGTATTTTTTCTGATAGCTCAGTGGGAGTTTTTAATGGAAGGATAATAGTTGAAAAAGAAGCTCAAAAAACTAATGCTTTTCAACAGAATAATAATATTTTAATCAGTGATAAAGCAAAAGTTAACACAAAACCTCAATTAGAAATTTTTGCAGATGATGTTAAGTGTTCTCATGGTTGTACAGTTGGACAATTAGATAAACAGGTTCTATTTTATCTCAATTCAAGAGGTATTCCAGAAAAGGAGGCAAGAGCATTGCTAACATATGGTTTTGCAAATAATGTTCTTGAAAGTGTAAGCATCCCAAATCTAAATAAAAGAATAAAAAAATTGATTGCCTCTAAACTTGGAGTTAATTTAGGATTTGACTTATAAATGAAAGATGTCTATAAAATAAGGGAAGACTTTCCAATATTAAATAAAAAGATCAATGGTACTGATCTAGTTTATTTTGATAATGCTGCAACCTCTCAGACACCAAAACAAGTTATACAAAAAATTGTAGATTATTATGAACAATATAATTCGAATATTCATAGAGGACTTCATTCTTTAAGCACAGATGCTACAAATCAATATGAACTATCAAGAAAAATAATTCAAAAACATTTTGGGATTAAGAACAATCATGAAGTTATATTTACTTCTGGCACGACACATGGTATAAACATTGTTTCTTCAGGTTTAGAATCCCAAATTAATAGTTCAGATGAATTAATTGTATCTGAAATGGAACATCATTCAAATATCGTTCCTTGGCAGATTCTTTGTGAAAAAACAGGTGCAAAATTAAAAGTAATTCCTATTAATAAAGAAGGCTCACTTGATATTGATACTTTCAAAACTATGTTGAATAAGAATGTAAAGTTTGTTTTTATAAATCATGTTTCAAATTCTTTAGGTACAATAAATCCAATTGAAGAAATAATTGAACTAGCACATAAGAATAATTCAAAAGTTTTAGTAGATGGAGCCCAGGGAGCAGCGCACTTTAAAATTAATTTGTCAGAAATAAATGTAGATTATTATGTTGCCTCAGCTCATAAACTTTGTGGTCCAACAGGTGTGGGATTTCTTTATGGAAAATCGGAGTTACTAGAAGCTCTTCCCCCTTATCAAGGTGGTGGAGAAATGATTTCAAGTGTGACATTTGAAAAAACTGAGTATGCTGATTTACCTTATAAATTTGAGGCGGGAACACCAAATATTTCAGGAGTAATTGGTTTTGGTGCAGCTATCGACTATATGAACGATATTGGCTTTGATAATATTGAATCCTATGAGCAAGAACTTTTAAAATACGCAACAGATAGGTTAAAAGAAATATCAGGAATAAAAATTTATGGAAACTCAGTAAATAAAATTTCCGTAATATCTTTTAATTTATCTAGTCATCATCCATCGGATATAGGTTCTATTCTAGATCAGTTTGGAATCGCTGTTAGGACAGGGCAACATTGTACTCAACCCGTTATGGATTATTATAATATACCTGGTACTGTCAGAGTCTCTCTTTCATTCTATAATACAAGAAGTGAAATTGATTTACTTATTGATGCTTTAGAGAAAGCGTCAAACATGTTGGGATAATTCACTATTTTTGAATATGGGAAATATTGAATCTATACAACAAGAGATTATCAATGAATTTGATTTTTTTGATGATTGGTCTGAGAAATATCAATATTTAATTGATTTAGGTAAAAACTTACCAACTTTTAATGAAATAAATAGAGTTGATGAAAATATAGTTAAAGGTTGTCAAAGTAATGTTTGGCTTCATGCAGAAATTATTGATGATAAAATATTCTATACTGCAGATAGTGATGCAATTATTTCTAAAGGAATTATATCAATACTAATATCTGTTTTTTCTGGTCAAAAGCCAGAAGATATAATTACAGCTAAAATTGATTTTATCGACAAGATAGGGTTGAGTAATCATTTATCCCAAACAAGAGCAAATGGTTTATTAGCAATGGTAAAACAAATAAAAATATATGCTGTGGCATATGATTCTAAAAAGTAAATTATGAGTGAAAATAAAATTGATCCAAATCTTCTAGGAGAAAAAATAGTCAATGAATTAAAACAAGTTTATGATCCTGAGATTCCAGTTGATGTTTATGAATTAGGTCTTATATATGATGTTTTTATTAATGAGACTAATGAGGTAAAAATCTTAATGACATTAACGTCTCCAAATTGTCCAGTTGCAGAGAGTCTTCCAAAAGAAGTTGAAGACAAGGTAAAATCTCTTGACGAGGTAAAAGATGCTGAAGTTGAAATAACATTTGATCCTCCATGGACTAAAGATCTAATGAGTGATGAAGCTAAGCTAGAGCTTGGGTTTATGTAAGGAAATTGAAATTAACTTAATGAGATCTATAGTATTAATTTCTACATTTATATTTTCACAAACTTTATTTTCTCAAGAATCAGAAACATTAGATTCATTATGGACAAAACGAGGTAAAGTAGGAGTGCTTTTAAATCAAGTAGGTTTTAGTGATTGGGTAGGTGGAGGGACTAATAATTTTTCAGGGACTATAAAATTTGACTATGAATTGAGATATAGATACTTAGGGTGGGATTGGCTAACAAATATTGAATCAGCATATGGTATGGCAAAATTTAAAAATGCACCTTTTGCAAGAAAAATTGATGATAGGATATTAATACAGTCAATAGTTGGTAAAAAGTTTTCAAAGAATTTGTCTTTTTCTGCTTTTTTTAATTTCAATTCTCAGATAGGTAATGGATATAAGTATTCTAAGGATAATCAAAATAATGAAACTAGAGAGTTAAAAACTAGAATTTTATCTCCATCTTATTTTCAATTGGGTACAGGTTTTCTTTGGAAAAAAGATAAAAAATTATGGGTCAATTACTCTCCTATTGCATCAAGGCTTATTTTTGTTAGCAAAAGGTTTACTAATAATTTAAAAGATGGAGAATCATATTATGGGGTTTCAAAAGATAAAGGCTCAAGGTATGAATTGGGTGCAAATTTGACTTTTCACTCAGAAGGAAAAATTTTAGAAAATGTGAACTATAGACAAGATTTAAAATTATTTTCAAATTATCTTGATAAGCTTGCAAATGTAGATTTAGACTATTTAGTAGAAATTGATCTTGATGTCAATTCTTTTTTATCTACGCAGTTAATTATGCAATTTATATATGATGATAATTCAATTGCTAGACTTCAAATACGGGAAATTATTGGGATAGGGGTTCAGCTCAAATTAAATTAAAAATTGCAGAAAACTGAGAAAATATTGATTATAACATATTACTGGCCACCAGCAGGAGGATCTGGTGTTCAAAGGTGGATGTATTTTTCTAAATATCTCTCACAGTTTAATTTCCAACCAATCATTTTATCAGTTAATCCATCTTATGCATCATATTCATCTATTGATAAAATCTTAGAAAATGAAGCTTCTAATATAGAGTCCTACAAAACTTTCTCATTAGAACCATTAAAGTTTTATTCGCTATTTAAATCTAATAGAATAATCCCACAATCTGTAATCCCAAAAAAAACACTTTTTGATAATTTTTTGGCATTTATAAGATTAAACTTCTTTATACCTGATGCTAGAATTGGATGGAATCCATTTGCTTTAAAAAAAGCATTAAAAATTATAAGAGATCAGAAAATAAAATATATAATTACGACTGGCCCTCCCCATTCAACTCACTTAATAGGTCTAAAAGTTAAAAATATAACAGAGGTTAAATGGTTAGCTGATTTTAGAGACCCTTGGCAAGAGATATTTTATTTAAAGAACTTCTTTAGGTTTAATTATATTAAAAAGCTTGATTTAAGGTTAGAAAAAAAAGTTTTAAGTTCTGCTAATGCAATAATAACAACAGTTGGCGAAAAATATCATAATATTCTTAAGAATAAGATCCTTGTTAATCAAAATTTCTTTTCAATTTATAATGGTTATGACAAAAAAGAATTTGATAAAGTAAAATCAACAAGACCTGATTACTTTAACATAGTTTTTACTGGTGTGCTTTCAGAAAACAATAATTATGAAATTTTTTTAAAAGCAATTAAAACATTAGATCCAATTAAAAATAATTTAAACATTAAATTTAATCTAGCAGGTAATGTCGAGAAGGACATTATTGATTCATTTTCAAATTTTGTTAAAACAAAATCAGCAGGATATTTATCTCACAATGAAGCCATTTCATTGATGAAATCTTCTCATTTGTTAGTTAATTTTAATTATCATGGAACCAATAAACCAGACATGATTTCTGGTAAGCTTATAGAGTATCTTGCTACTGGGTCTCCTATTATTAATATATCACATACTAATTCAGAATCAGAGTCTCTTATTTCATTATCAGAAGATTCAGTTACAGCTTCACAACATGATCTAGATAAAATAGTTAGTTATATATCTAAAAGATACATTAATTGGTTTAAAGGAGAGTTTAAAGAAAAAATCCCAAATAATATAGATGAATACTCAAGGTTAAACCTCACCAAGAGATTAGCTAGTATTCTTAGGGAAATATAGGATTAATTAAATAATCTTTTTTCAATAATATACTCATAAACTACTTTAGGTAAATAACCTTTAATATCAACGCCTTCCTTCATTTTTTTTCTTATTTCTTCACTTGAAATTGCAATTTTAGGTGCATCAAGTATTTTAATCTTTTTATTATTAATTAATTCATTATCTACATTGATAGTTGTATTTCTTGGGTATACAAAAACTTCTACAAGTTCAAGAATCTTGCTATAATCTTTCCAATAATGAAAATTAGCAAGATTATCTTCACCTATTAGTAGTGTGAATTGTTTGTTAGGAAAATCCTCTGACAATCTATTAATAGTATCAATCGTATAGTTAGGTTTATTAAGTTTAAATTCAATATCAGAAACTTTAATATTTTTTAAATGATTAAATGTATTATTTGCCATTTCAAGCCTATAATCATCTTCAATTAAATTATATTTTTTTTTAAAAGGATTTTGAGGAGTTAATACAACCCATACTTCATCCAAGTCTGTATTATTTGCAAAATAATTAGCAAGAGTGATATGACCATGATGGATAGGATTAAAAGTTCCTAGATATAAACCAATTTTTTTCATTTATTGATTCAAAAATTTATTTACATAATCAAAAGCAATTCTTTTTGATTCTTCAAGTTTTTCATTCAATATTATCTCATCAAACTGAGACGAATATTCCATTTCTTTTACTGCTTTCTGAACTCTTTTGTTAATTTCTTCAGGGCTATCACCACCCCTATTATTAAGTCTTTCTTTTAAAACATTTATGCTAGGGGGTTTAACAAAAATTGCAAGAGTTCTTTCAGGAAATAGTTTCTTTATATTAATACCGCCCACCACATCAATATCAAAAATTACATGTTTTCCGTTTTGCCAATTTTTTTCAACTTCATCTATTAGAGTCCCATAAAATATGCCATCGTATACTTCTTCATACTCCAAAAATTTTCCATCATTGATTTTACCAATAAAATCTTCATTAGATAGGAAAAAGTAATCTTTACCATTTATTTCATTTTCTCTTGGTTTTCTTGAAGTAGCAGAAATTGAAAAAGCAAGATTTAATTTTTCCTTTAATAAATATTGAACAAGAGTAGTCTTACCGCTACCTGATGGAGCTGAGAATACAATTAATTTTCCTTTACTCATTGTTCTTTTCTTTCATTTCCATAGTGGGGGTTGAAAGTAGCGCTAATTAAAATTCGCGAATTTTTATATTTCTAAATTTTACATCGTGACCATGATCCTGTAATCCTATTTTACCAGTTTTAAATTTCCCAAACATTGGAGTATAAACTGTATCTGGATGATCTGTTTTTAAGTAGTAATCATCAGAGCTGAATTTTGAACCACTAACTAGATTGTCCCATTCAGGACCTG
>SGZK01000042.1:0-7024 GCA_004214195.1 Flavobacteriales bacterium
TCATGCTTTAATCCTTTTATTTTTATATCCATTTGACAAGCTGTAATTCCATCTTCTGTTCCAGTTACTTTAAAGTCCATATCTCCAAGATAATCTTCATCTCCTAAAATATCTGATAGCACAGCATGTTTGTCATTTTCTGTAATTAACCCCATTGCAATTCCAGAAACATTTTTTTTAATTTTAATACCTGCATCCATTAATGCTATAGAGCCAGCACAAACTGATGCCATTGAAGATGAGCCATTAGATTCTAAAATTTCAGAAACAATTCTAACAGTATAAGGGCAATCAATAGGCATTACTTTTTTTAAAGCTCTTTGTGCAAGATTTCCATGACCTATTTCTCTTCTTGATGTCCCCATTAATCTTCTTACTTCACCAGTAGAAAATGGAGGAAAGTTATAATGTAGATAAAATGTTTCTTCTCCTTGATCAGTTGGAAGATCAATTATATTAGCTTCTCTACTTGTGCCAAGTGTCACAGATGCTAGTGCTTGAGTTTCACCTCTTGTAAAAATTGCAGATCCATGTGTTGATGGTAAGTAGTTTGTTTCAGTCAATATTGGTCTAATTTCAGAAGATTTTCTTCCATCCAATCGAATACCTTCATTAAGAACCAAATCTCTAACAGCCTTTTTTTGAGTTTTTGAAAAATAGTTACTAATTAATTTTTCTTTCTCTTCAATTTCTTCCTCATTAAATGTTGAGAGTAATTCTTCTTTTAGATTATTAAACTGATCACTTCTTTCGCTTTTTGGTAATCCTTTTTTTGCTATTTCATAACATTTATCATAACAGTCTTTCTCAATCCTCTCCTCTAAATCAGTCTCTTCAATAGCTTTATTGTATTCTCTTTTTGTTTCAGGTATTCCAAGTTGTTTAGCTAAATCTTTTTGTGCTTTTATTTGCTTGATTATTTCTTCATGAGCAAATTTAATAGCCTCAGTCATTTCTTCTTCTGATATTTGATCAAATTCTCCTTCAACCATTATAACTGATTCTTCACTGGCTCCTACCATCATATCTATATCAGATACTTCTAATTGAGATTTAGAAGGATTTATAACAAAACTACCTTCAACTCTAGCTACCCTAGCTTCTGAAATTGGTCCGTCAAATGGAATATCTGATAATGATAATACAGTTGATGCAGCTAGTCCAGCTAATGAGTCCGGCATCACGTTTTCATCATGAGACATTAGTTGAAGCATAACTTGAGTTTCATTATGATAATCTTTTGGAAATAATGGCCTTAATACTCTGTCCACTATTCTCATAGTTAAAACTTCTTCATTACTAGGTCTAGCTTCTCTTTTGAAGAAACCACCAGGAAACCTTCCAGCTGCAGCAAATTTTTCTCTGTAATCTACAGTTAGGGGAAGAAAATCAACAGAGCTTTCTTCATATGAGGAGACTACAGTAGCAAGAATCATACAGTCTCCCATTTTAATTACAGCTGACCCATGAGCTTGCTTTGCTAGTTTACCAGTTTCAATTATTATTTCTCTCCCATCTGAGAGTTTTATACTTTCTGAAAATACTTTTGGATTCATGTTTTTAGTTTTGGTTTATTTCTAATTTTTTATGTTGTGTGATGAATAAAAGCAACCAAACTAAATTATTATTTTCTTATATCTAACTTTTTAATTATATCTCTATATTTTCCAATATCATTCTTTTTAAGATATTCTAGTAAATTCCTTCTTTTACCTACCATCTTAACAAGCGATCTTTCTGTATTATAATCTTTAGCATTATTTTTTAGATGATCAGATAATAACTTAATTCTAGATGAGAAAAGAGCTATTTGGCTTTCAGTAGAACCACTGTCCTTGCTATTTTCGCCAAATTCTTTAAATATATCTTCTTTTTTCAGTAATGACATTATTTCATATAATTTTAAAGCGATGCAAATATAATAGTTTTAAATTTAAAATTTAAACTAATTATATA
Organism: Flavobacteriales bacterium; assembly: GCA_004214195.1. Lineage (GTDB taxonomy): Bacteria > Bacteroidota > Bacteroidia > Flavobacteriales > Flavobacteriaceae > Marisimplicoccus. Next base: position 1,957 of record SGZK01000042.1, read on the forward strand.
TAATTGCGAAGTGTATTGTTCTGGATTAAATCAATGTAATGATTAACATTTTTTTTAAGATTCTTTCTATGCGAAATAAAGTCTAGGAAACCTTTTTCTAAAAGAAATTCACTTGTTTGAAACCCCTCAGGCAAATCTTGTCCAGTTGTGTCTTTAACGACTCTTGGCCCCGCAAATGCTATTAATGCTCCTGGTTCTGAAATATTAATATCACCAAGCATTGCAAATGATGCAGTTGTTCCTCCAGTAGTAGGGTCAGTACATAGAGATATATAAGGTATTTTAGCTTCTGATAATTCATTTAATTTTGCAGCTGTTTTTGCCATTTGCATAAGTGATGTTGCAGCTTCCATCATTCTAGCCCCTCCAGATTTAGAAATAACTAATAAGGGAATCTTTTTTTTAATGGAATGATCAATAGCTCTAACAATCTTCTCACCAACAACTGAACCCATTGATCCTCCAATAAATGAAAAATCCATACATGCTATAACTATATCATTTCCATAAGACTTTCCATGAGCAACTCTAATTGCATCTTTAAGACCAGTTTTATTTTGAGCTTCTTTAATTCTATCTGAATATTTCTTCTGATCAACAAAATTTAAGAAATCAATGGGATTGATTTTTGCACCTATTTCAGTATACTTATTATTATCAAAAAGAATTTCAAAATATTCTTTACTTCCTATGTGTACATGATATTCATCTTCTGGGCTAACATATTTATTATCATATAGTTCTTTTGTTCCAATAATCTTTCCAGTAGGAGTTTTATACCATAAACCTGCAGGTATATCCTTTTTCTCTTCTGTTTTAGTTTGAATTTTTTTACTTTTTCTTTTGAACCAAGCCATTTTTGAGAAATTATTACTTTAATGTATCTATATTGTTTAGATTTTCAAAAGATTTTAGTAACCTACTTTTCAAAGTAGATTCTCCCTCTCTTAGCCATATTCTTGGGTCGTAATACTTTTTATTTGGAGTATTTAGCCCTTCTGGATTACCAATTTGGGATAACAAATATTCTTTTTTTTCAAGAATATAGTCTCTTACACCCTCAGTAAAGGCATATTGAAGATCAGTATCAATATTCATCTTAATAACACCATAATCTATAGCCTCTCGAATATCTTCTAATGATGATCCTGATCCACCATGAAAAACAAAATCTATTGAATTGTTAGGTAGTTGAAATTTTTCAGACACATACTCTTGAGAATTTTTTAAAATTATTGGCTTTAAGCTAACATTACCAGGCTTATATACCCCATGAACATTTCCAAATGCTGCTGCAATTGTAAAATTATTACTGATTGATCTTAGCTCTGAATATGCATATGAAACTTCTTCAGGTTGAGTATATAGTTTTGTAGAATCAATGCCAGTATTATCAATACCATCTTCTTCACCCCCAGTTATTCCCAGCTCAATTTCTAAAGACATTTCGAGATCAGTTAATTTTTTTAAATACTCTTTACATGTCTTTATATTTTCTTCTAATGGTTCATCAGATAAATCTATCATATGTGAACTAAATAGGGGGTATCCTTTTTTATTATAAAAGTCATTACCATAATCTAATAACCCATCAATCCAAGGTAGAATTTTTCTTGAGCAATGATCGGTGTGAATTATGACTTGAGTTTTATAATTATCGCATACATTATGAATATGATGAGCACCAGAAATAGCACCAGCAATTGATGCATTAAGATTTGAATTGTCAATCCCTTTTCCAGCAATAAATTGAGATCCTCCTTTAGAGAACTGAATTATTACTGGACTATTAATTTCACTAGCAGTTTCAAGTACTGCATTTATTGTATTGGTTCCAGAAACATTTACAGCTGGTAAAGCAAATTTTTTTTCTTTTGCAAGCTTGAAAATTTCTTGCACTTTTTCTCCGTAAATGAATTTACTTTTCAAATTGAGTATATTATGACAAAAATATTAAACTTATTCTTAAAAAGGGTAATTTATTCCAATATTAAATACTGCTTTATCTATATTATAATCATTTAACCATCTTGATCCTAATTCATAGGCTGGGTTATATGTTTTAAATCCTACATCGAGCCTTATAACAAAGAAATTAAAGTCATATCTTAATCCAAATCCGCTACCAATTGCTAATTCATTAAGATCTTGAAGCCCATCAAATCTCATAGCATCGTCTTCAACATCATCAAGAACATTCCAGATATTTCCAATATCTATAAAAAGTGCCCCTTTAAATTTTCCAAATAATGCTGTTCTGTATTCTAAGTTAAAAGCTAATTTAAAGTTAGCTTCATTAAATTCATTGTAATTATCTGAGCTACCGGGTCCAAGCTTGTATGCTTTCCAAGCTCTATTGTCATTTGATCCGCCAGAATAATATGATCTTGAAAATGGTATATTATCTGAGTTTCCAAATGGAATGGCTATACCAGCAAATGCTCTAAATGCTATGACATCACCTTTAGTTAATGATAGATGTTTTATAAAGTTAAATTCAGATTTAAAGTATTGAGAAGGAGTAACACCAGATATTTCAACCTTTGAGTCTTTATTTAAATTGTTTTTTCTTAAAAGTTCATTAAATATATTACCAACCGTTTCTATTTTCCAACGAAATTGATAGAAGTCTTCATCTAGTATGCTTTCTTGATTATTTATGTTATATATTAGAGATGAGCCTACAATTATATTATTTTCTGTAAGCCTTTCTTTACGTTCTAGTATTCCAACTACATCTCTATATATATCTGAATCATATTGAATGGTTGTTTGATTATTTATGACTGAATTAATAAAATCATTAGCTCCTTCAGGAATAATTAGATCACCTTCTTCATTAATTATATTTTGATTAATATTATAAATAGAAGAAATATAATTTAGTTTATCATACGAGTTTCTGTATACATTAAAATAATTTGAAATATTTTTATTATTCACAAATTCAAAATCAAAGATTCTAAGATTTATTTTACTCTTTTTGGAAGGAGACCATCCAATTTCATAGATTCCTGTATAATATTGCTTATCTAGACCTATGTTCTTTTGAACAGTAGTACCAATATTAATATTTGTAATAGAATTCATCTCTTTATTTATATATGAACTTAAATTTAAAGGGAATAATACTCTAGGAATTCTAAGATTTAAATTTCCTCCAAGTTCAAATAAGTTAAAGAATGAATCATTTGGAATTCCTATATCTTTTGATGCACCTATAGAATTTTTTAAGTTTATGCTCAAGTTTTCAGTTCCTTGGAAGATATTTCTAATATTAAGAATTGAACCAACTGAAATCCCAAAGTCTTCAATGTTTGAATGAGTTAAATCAAGGTTAAATCCAAGAGAAAATCTTTTTCTTGGAATAAGATAAATTGAAGCATTAAGACCCTTTCCACTCTCTTCAAATAATATACTTGGATATTTAAAATTTCCAAGATTAGAAAAGTATCTTGATGTTTGGAACTTTTTATTTTCACTATATATATCACCAATATTAAAGAAGATAGGTTCGGTTAGAGAGTTTAGAGAATATTTAAGAGTTCCTTTGGAAAAAATATCTATTCCCTTATAAGATACTGAATCAGTATACGTGTTTATATTTGATAATTCATTGATTGACTCAACATAAATTTTTATTTTGTTAACGCTTTTTATAGAATAACTATTATTTGTTTGAGTACCTGAAGAATTTGGTATATCAGTTATATTAACTACTATTGGAATCTTTTTGTCTATTCCACTACTATCAATCAAGACGTTATAATTAAGGCTTCTTTGCTGAAAATTATAAATCCCATTGTTTCTAGATAAATCAATAATTCTATCTCTCTCATTAATTAATTTGGATATAGTAAATGGCGTATTAGTTTTTAAAAAGCTTTCTCCTTTTTTTGAATTTAATAATGAATCTATTTCTTTAGGGAGAATATTATAAGTAACTGAATCAATTGTGTATATTGAGTCAGTGTCTATTTTATATAAAACCTCAGCTTTATTAGTGTTTATGATAGAATCAATTTCAACTTTTACATCAAAATACCCATTATTCTTATAATACTGAATTAACCTATTAATATTATCCTCTATATCTGCCTTATTAAGAAATACCGGTTCTTCTCCTGTCGATTTTATCCAATTATTAAATAGCTTATTATATCTTTTTAGTTGGTTAACCTGTTTGTTTGAAATAAGTTTATTTAATCTATTAATCCTTTTGGGGGTTTTATATAGCCAATTGTCAAAAACAGAATCAGGATTATTTTTTGCTTTATTGTAAATAGATAATCCTAAAGGAACTCCAAAAATTTTTTTATTGGGTTTTGGTTCAAGCAATAATTCTAAAGGATCATTACTCCTAATCTCACCATTAATGCTTATTTTATTGCTATCTAATAAAGGAGTAGAATAATTATCATAAATATTATTACTACAGCCAGTAATAACAAATAGACAAAATATTATTTGAAGTAATATTAATTTATTAAAATGCAATTTTATCTGTTTTGACAAAATTACATTATTTAATTTATAACCCTTTTTGTTTTATTATTTCAAAAATCATAACAGAGAAAGCAACAGAAACATTTAATGAATCTATTTTATCACTTATAGGGATATGGATTTTATCGTCAGAAATACTTAGTAGTCCATTTGAAATACCTTTATCCTCAGAACCAAGTATAATTGCAATGGGTTTATTTAATACTCTTTCATAAATTGACTTTTCAGCTTTTTCAGTTAAGCTTATAATCTCAATATTTGATGCTTTTAGATGTATAATTGCATCTTTTAGGTTATTAACCTTACAAATAGGCATATTAAATAGTGTGCCGGCAGATGTCTTAACTACATCTGAATTTATAGGTGCGCTATTACTTTGTGAAATGATTATACCAGCTACATTTGTTGCAACAGCAGTTCTTATTATTGCACCAAAATTTCTAACATCAGTTATTCCATCTAATAAAATAAAAGTAGGGTTACCATTTTTTTCTAAAGAATTATCAATTAATTCTTCAATATTTATCAATTTAATAGGAGATAAGAAAGCTAATGCCCCTTG
>SGZK01000043.1:0-6887 GCA_004214195.1 Flavobacteriales bacterium
TCTTTAGCAGATAATTATCAGGATGATCCAACAATTAGAAGGCTAATAAAATTTGCTAAGTTATATGGTTATGGCGGTTTTTATGTTGGAAATTTATTTTCATATATAACTCCTTATCCAAAAGATTTAGTTGATAAAGATTTAAGTTTTTGTAATAAAAATTTAAAAGAAATAAGAAAAATGATAGCACTATCTAAAGAAGTTATTTACGGCTGGGGGAATTCTTTTGAAGAGCCAGATTGGTTAAAAAAAAATGTTTCAAAACCTAAATGTTTTGGAAAGAATAAAAACCAGACACCCAAACATCCATTATATCTTTCTTACAATAATAAATTAGTTGATTATAGGTAGTTAATCACTTTTTTAATTTATATGATATAACATCTTTTCTGCTATCAATTTATTTCCAGCGTCATTTAGATGAACTCCATCATCAGTTAGGAAATCTTGATAATCATTATTCTGGTTATTTTCAAAAATATAATCTTTAAATATTGTTCTTAAGTCTAATAATTCAGTATTAAATTCAGATGAAAGATTTCTTACTACCCCTGAAAACGCATCAAGCTCTTGATCTCGTTTAATTTCTAATTCATCTTTAAAGTTCACACGTTCTCCTATAACAGTTGGAGTGCATAAAATAATTTTAGCATCTATTTTCTTTATATCAGTAATTATTTTTCTTAAACCTTTTTCATAAAAATCTATATCAGACCCTTTCCCTACATCATATGAATGCCAAACATCATTTATTCCAATATATATAAAAACGATATCAGGGTTTTGAGCTAATACATCATTTTCGTATCTAACCAATAGGTCTGATACTTTATCTCCTGATATTCCCTTTCCAATCAAATTAAATTTTTCTGAGTCAACACTTTCTTCTAATAAATTAATGAATCCAAGTTCTAATGTTCTTCCTTCCTCGGTTATTGAATCTCCCAAAAAAACTACCTGCTTTTTATTTACATTACATGAACTCATAAATATTATTATAAATAACCATAAACATTTTTTCATAGCAACTAATTTAAGAAAATATAAAGTATTATAGATAAGCTTAAACCAACTAGGCCTTGAATAAGGGTAGCAATAGTAAAATATCTTAGTGCATATTTTAATTGAAGACCAGAATATTTAGAAACTACCCAAAAATAACTGTCATTAACATGAGATACTGTCATTGATCCTGATCCAATAGCAATAATAGTAATAACCTTTCCAATATCAGATGTAATTCCTAAACTTGGTAATATTGGCGCTATAAATGCAGCTGTAGTAATTATAGATACAGTGGAGGATCCTTGAACAGTTTTTATAACTGCTGACATAATAAATGCAATAACAATTCCTTCAATACCATTTATTTGATTTGTGTTAAATAGTTCTATAAAATTTGATGATCTAAGAATAAACCCAAAAGCTCCTCCAGCCCCTGTAATTAAGATGATATTGAATGAATTCTTAACAGCAGTGCTAATCCAATTATAAATTTGATTTACCTGTTTTTTTTGAATATAAAAAAGACTTAGAAATGAACCAATTAAAATTGCAATCTCAGGTTTACCTAATATCTTAATTATATCTATCCAAAAGTTATTCTTCATAGTATAATAAGGGGACACAATAAAAGAATATATGGTAATTAGAATTATCGGAACAATAATTGGAGTAAATATTAAAAATTTATTTTTTGAATCATTGATCTCCTTTTTTTCTGATTTAATAATTGGAATATTGTAATATTTTTTGAGAGAAACTTTTGTCCAAAGGTATCCAACTACTGAAACAAAAACCCCAACAAATAATCCAACAGTTAATAGCAAGCCAATAGGAGCACCGATTATTTCAGCAGCAGCAATAGGTCCAGGAGTAGGAGGGACAAAAACATGTGCGGAGAATAGACCTGTAGCTAAACAAATTGATAGAATAATTAATTTATACCCGGTTTTTTTACTTACTTCCTTTATAACAGATGAAAGCAATATAAATGCAGCATCACAAAAGACAGGAATTGAAATTATAAAACCAATCATATTTAATGAAAATGGAGAATTTTTTGCTCCAAGCATTTCAACAAAGACATTTACCATTTTTTTTGTACTTCCTGTTTTTTCAAGAAATACTCCTAGGATTGATCCAGCTAGTATTAGTGGTCCTATTCCAATTAGAATATTTGTAAACCCTTCAACTATTAGGTTAATAGATTTAGTTATATCAAAACCAAAACCAATTCCGGCAATAAATGCAGAAATTGTTAATGAATAAAATGGATTTATCTTAAACTTAAGAGTAGAAAATAATATTATGCATATTAACACTATGAAGATTAAATAATTCATCTATTCTATTTTTAAACTAACTCCCTATCAAATATTTATATTTTACAAAAAACATAAAGTAATTAAGATTCATTAGTTTTTAAATAATTTTCAACTGTCTCTTCTATTAATTGTTTTGCGTTTTTCATACAATAACTATAATTATGACCTGTATCTGATAATGAAATAATATTTTCAACACCTAACAGGCTCCATTCATTTTTCGTTAATATGTTGTTTCCGCAAATCAACAATATAGGGATATTAAATTTTTTTAATCTTTTAGTTAAACTATATACTGCTTTACCTTTTAGGGTTTGATGATCAATCTGACCTTCACCTGTAAATATATATTTAACGTCTTCTAATAAAACACTATCTATATCGATAATTTTTAAAAGAAGATCTATGCCATTAATGAACTCTCCCTCTGTAAATAGTTTCAGGCCATATCCACAGCCTCCTGCTGCTCCAGCTCCTTCAATTTTTGAATAATCTTTTTTAAAATAATTTGATAATACTTGATGTACAGCATTCCCCCCAGATTCAAGTTCTTTGATTTCACTTTTGTTTGCTCCCTTTTGTTTAGCATATGTATAAGCTGCACCATTTTCCCCAAAAAGAATATTCTTTACGTCATTTACTATAAACCATTTAACTTTTTTTATTTTACTTTTTACAGATTTTGAAATAATTAACCTAGATATTGCATGCAGATTGTGTCCAGTAGGTATAAACTCATCACCATCCTTATCTAGAAAAACCACACCTAATGCTGAGAAAATCCCTAAACCTAAATCATTTGTACTACTTCCACCAATTCCAATAAAAATTTCTTCAACTCCTTTTTCTATAGCATCGTTAATCTCAATACCCGTTCCGTATGTTGAAGTATATAATGGGTTCCTATTCTCATTTGCCAGATTTACAAGTCCAGATGATTTAGCAAGTTCTATATAAGCCCTATTCATGTTTTCGTCAATCAAGTAATATGAATTTATCTGATTGTGAAGACTGTCTTTACTATTTATTTCTATTCTCTTAAAATCAATTAGAGACTCTAATGATTCTAAAAAACCTTCTCCTCCATCTGAAATAATATATGATTGAAATTCTGCTTTGGGGTCAAATTTTACAATTCCTTTTTTAAGTGACTGAATAACCTCTTTTGAAGTTAAAGAACCTTTAAATTTATCTGGTAGAAGAAGATATCTCACTCTTATTGATCACTTCTAATTAATTGTTTTGCGCACATATAGCCAGGTGTCCCTGCAACACTTCCACAAGGAAAGCTTCCTGCTCCACAATAATAAATATTATCAAAATCATAGTATTTATAAAAGTTATTAGCATTTGAACTAAAGGTTCTTTTGTCAAAATTTTGATTTCCATCTAAAGTCATATGGTCTATATTTCCCTCAGGAAAATAAAAGGTTTCATTTAAATCTTTTGGGGTAAGAAATTTAGAAAAGACTAAGTCCTCTGGATTTTTTATATGAGGCATAACTCTTGAGATAATTTTTTCTTTAACATCATCTATTTTTTCAGCCGATTTATCAAAAGATAAATTCTTTGTAAAAAGAATAATCTTGTCAAGATGTTCATCGTTATTCATTTTTCTTTGCGCCCCTCCTTCTGCATAGACTTGAATATATCCTGGACAGTAATCAGCTACTTTTTTTGAAGCATTCTGACTTGCAGTCTCAAATTCTTCAAGTGTATTATTTGAAAAAAAGAATCTAAATGATGTATCATATTCAGGGTTTTTATTTGACTCAACCCATTTTACCGGATTTTTAAAGAAAGCAGTTACCTTTCCGCTTGAACCAAGATAATTCAATTTAGAATTTTTACTTTTAATAGTCTCATTATTTAAAAGCTCTCCCGGGGCTTTAGGGTCAGTTGCAAATAAAAGGTGATCATAGTTAAGTTCATTTATTACACCATTAGAGTTGTATGAAATTAACCCTTTTTCAGTATTAATATTTTCAATATTGGAGTTTAAAGAAAATTTTACTCCAAGATTTTTATTAATCTCTGTTAGATTTTCGCTTATTTTCCAGATACCATTTTTAACATATCCCCAGTAACCATTAAAAACTGAACCAGAATCCATTAGAGGAATAGTAAAAGCAGTTCCAGGATCATAAATAGAAGCAGGACCACTTTCTATTACAGTCATTCCCATATAAAGTTTTGTTTTTTCAGAGGTAAAGTAATGATCCAATAAATCTTTTGCTGACCCTCTAACCCATAAATCAGTATTATCTTTTCCTAAAAAATTTTCAGCATGTTCAATAGATGGAGAGATAGCATTTTTATAAATATGTTGTATGTAATTTATAACCTTATTTTCATCATTTCTAAATCCAAGAGTATCACCTTTTTCCCCCCATTCTTGTTCAAGCTCAACATCAAGTTCTTTATTATTTTGAAAGATTCTAGTACTTTTTTTGGAGTCTGGAAAGTAAACTAATTTTGGAGTTTTTGGATAAAAGGTTTCAATTAATTTATCTAGTCCTGTTTCAGAGAAAATAAAATCAGGCATCATACCTAATACGGTTGCACCATAGGCAAAATCAATTTCCTTGTTTTGGATAACAGCAGAGTCTTTTATACACGCACCTCCAGTAAATGATTTTTTCTCTACAACTGTCACATCATATTTTTCTTTAGCTAAATAATTTGCAGCTATTAAACCATTTATTCCACCCCCGATAATTACAATTTTTTTCATTTTACCAGTCTTGTAACCCCAAAAGTTTTTTGCCCAACTCATTTAATTTGGCAGTCTGATACTCTTTTTGCTCAAATTTTCTAGGATCTCCAGGAAATGCATATCCCTCAGGTGCAATTCTATTTTTCCATGAATCTATTCTCCAATTTCTTAACTGAATATTGTCTTCTTCTGCTGGCATCATAGAAATGTATTGAGCTATTCTAACTTTATCGCTTTTATTTAATCTAATACCATGAGCTAGAAGACTATTAAAAATTAAAAGATCTCCTGCTTCCATTTTAACTTTTACAGGATTAAAGCCTGTTATATCTGGTTTAAATTTGTCTCTGTCTTTTGGTTGGGTTAGCTTCCAGGTATGAAAATCACGGTATAATTCTGGTACACATTGAAAACCTCCCATATTTTCATCAGTTTGATTTTCTAAAGCAAGAACTCCCTGTACATTAACTGGATATTCATCAGGATCATAGTCCCAGTGAATAAATGCATTATACTCATATCCATCTCTGATTGGAAAATTTAAATTGGCCCTATCAATAGTTACCCACAATTTTTCAGTTCCCCAAATATCTACAAATGAATCATAAACTTTTTGGGTCATCCTGTTGTTCCACAGATGCTGATTGTTATAGCATTCTACCATTCCAGTACCAGCTAATTCTTTCATTTGCATTTCAGCCCTAGGAGCTTCATACCATGTATCTCTGTTATTAGGATCTTTTTCTTCAAATTCCCATAAAAAGTCCGCAGTGTTTTTTGCTTGTTCTTTAGAAACAGCATTTTTGATTACTATATAACCATTATGAATCCAAAATTTCCAATCATCTTCACTTAAAACTCTAAGCTTCTTTCCATCAGATCGATCGTTTAGTTTATTTGCACTAGTTTTTGTAGTTGAGGGATTTCCAGGTATTTCTAGATGTTTATTTTTTTTTATTTCTCGCATACTTTAAAACTTCAAATGCCTAACAGTTTCAGCATTATCTTGTAGCTTTTTTAAAGAATCAATACCAATCAAGATATGTTTTTTGTCAAATTGTTTTGAAGTAATCTCATCGTTTTCTAGTGTCTTAACTCCTTCTGGAACCATTGGAGAATCAGATACTAATAAAAATGCTCCAACAGGAATTTTATTATGAAATCCAACTGTAAATAAAGTAGCAGTTTCCATATCTATAGCATAAGCTCTTGTCTTTTTAATGTACATTTTAAAACTTTTATCATATTCCCAAACTCTTCTATTTGTAGTATATACAGTTCCTGTCCAATAATCAATCTTATGCTCACGAATTGTAGTAGATATTGCTTTTTGCAAAGAGAAAGATGGCATAGCTGGAACCTCTGGTGGGAAGTAATCGTTGGAAGTACCATCCCCTCGAATGGCTCCAATTGGAAGAATAAAATCACCAATATCAATTCTCTTTTTTAAACCCCCACATTTTCCTAAAAAAAGAACAGCTTTAGGATTAATCGCTGAGAGTAAATCCATTATAGTTGCAGCGTTTGGACTTCCCATTCCAAAATTAATTATAGTAATATTATTCGATGTAGCAGAAGGCATATGCTTATCTTCTCCGTCTATTTTACATTTCATAATTTTGGAAAAGACTTCAACATATTTATCGAAGTTTGTAAGTAAAATATATTCACCAAAACCATCTAGTTCAATACCTGTGTAACGAACTAGCCAATTGTCAACAATTTCAGATTTTGTTTTCATTTATCTGCCTTTTGGGTAGCCCAAAGGTACTATATTTTAACTAATTTGTTTGAAATTCAATTACTTAAAGTCTACCCCATTCCTTCGATTAAAGAATTTATAG
>SGZK01000044.1:0-6702 GCA_004214195.1 Flavobacteriales bacterium
GCATAAACCTTCTGGAATAGTTGTTGAAAACTCTGAGACAAGATCTCAACTTGATAATAAGGATAAGGCAATGCAATTACTAAAATCTCAATTATATGAGATAGAAATACAGAAAAGTCAAGAAGAAAGAAAAAAGATTGAAGATTCAAAAAAGAAAATAGAATGGGGATCACAAATTAGAAATTATGTTTTACATCCTTATAAATTAATCAAAGATATTAGGACAAGTGTTGAAAGGACAGATGTGGAAAATGTATTAAATGGGGATTTAAATGAATTCCTTAAGTCTTATTTACTAAGAGATTAAAAAGGCATATCATCCTTATCTTCAAGTTTTTCTTCATCAGTTTTATTAAGCTTAGATTGAAACTCAAAAGGAGAATCATAACCATCAACATCTTCAAACTTACCTAACTCTGCTGAAAATTTAAGTCTAACATTTCCTAATGCTCCATTTCTATGTTTTGCAACAATTAATTCTGCTTGACCTTGAGATGGAGTTTGCAATTCATCATCCCAATTTTCCATGCCATAATATTCTGGTCTATAAATAAAAGAAACAATATCAGCATCTTGCTCAATTGCCCCAGATTCTCTTAAATCAGATAAAATTGGTCTTTTTGAGCCTGATCTAGTTTCTACAGCTCTTGATAGTTGAGAAAGAGCTATAACTGGTACATTTAATTCTTTTGCTAAAGCTTTTAAGTTTCTTGAAATTATAGAGATCTCCTGTTCTCTATTACCAGTTTTTGTAGAACTACCAAGGTTCATTAGTTGTAGATAATCTATAATAATAACTTTTATATCATTTGACGAAACTAATCTTCTTGCCTTTGCTCTTAATTCAAAAATAGTAAGAGATGGAGTATCATCTATAAATAATGGGGCACTTTCAAGACCAGTTATTTTATTGTTTAATTGTTGCCATTCATGTTCTGCTAATCTACCTGTTCTTAGTAAATCCGATTTTAATCCTGTCTCGGCAGATATTAATCTTGTAATTAATTGTATAGCTGACATCTCAAGAGAAAAAAAAGCAACTGGAATTTTGTGAGTAATAGCCATATTTCTTGCCATTGATAAAGATAAAGCAGTTTTTCCCATACCTGGTCTTGAAGCAACAATTATAAGATCACTTGGTTGCCATCCTGAAGTTAATTTATCAAGTTTATCAAACCCACTACTAACTCCACTTAACCCTTCTTGCTTAGCTATTTCTTCGATTTTTCTTTTAGCTTCCCTAACTAGATCTTCAGCACTAACTGATGACTTTTTTAGATGTCCTTGTGTAATATCATATAATTTAGATTCTGCTTCATCTAATAAATCTATTACATCAGTACTTTCATTATATGCTTTTTGAATAACTTCATTAGAAATTTTAATCAGTTTCCTTTGTATAAATTTCTGTTGAATTATTCTAGCATGGAACTCTATATGAGCAGAAGAAGAAACCTTTTGAGAAAGTTCAATTAAATAAAACTCTCCACCAATATTCTTAAGCGTTTTATTTTTTTTTAAATCAGCAGAGACTGTAAGTAAATCTATTGGTTCTGAATTCTTAAAAAGTCTTTCAATAGATTCAAATATAAGTTGATGAGACTTTTTATAAAAAACCTCTGGTATTAAAATTTCTATAACCTCATCAACACCTTTTTCATCAATAAGCATTGCTCCGATAACTGCTTCTTCTAAATCAATTGCTTGAGGTGGTAATTTACCGTCATTTATATTGACTACTGAAGATGGATCATTTTCAAATATCTTTAAAGGGTTTGGTTTTTCCATTTCATAAATTTATATAAAAGAAAGCATTTTAGATAATATAAACGGATGGGTGTTTATAAAAGTTTAAACATTAAAATTGTTGATAAGTAAAATTAATTGTTGATATAGAAATTTAAGTATTAAATTTACCAATCTTATAAAATCTTTCTCTTCTATTAGAAATCAGTTTATAAGTTGACAGTCGTTGTAATTTTTTAAATGAATTAAGAATTTCTTTTTTAACAATTACAGATATCTCTTCTGGATTATAATGAGCTCCACCAAAAGGTTCTTTTATAATTTTGTCAATAAGTTTATTTTCATACATATCATCAGCAGTTAATTTTAATGTCTCTGCAGCTTGTTCTTTGTAGTCCCAACTTCTCCATAATATAGAGGAACAAGATTCTGGTGAAATTACTGAATACCAGGTATTCTCAAGCATTAAAATACAATCTCCAATTCCTATTCCTAAAGCACCTCCAGAAGCACCTTCTCCAATTATTACCACAATTATAGGAACTTTTAAAGACATCATTTCATATAGATTTCTTGCAATTGCCTCACCTTGTCCCCTTTCTTCAGCTTCTAGTCCAGGATATGCTCCAGGTGTATCAATAAATGAAATTATAGGAATATTGAATTTTTCAGCATGTTTCATTAACCTTAGTGCCTTTCTATATCCTTCTGGGTTTGCCATTCCAAAATTTCTAAATTGTCTTGTTTTAGTATTATATCCCTTTTGAGTACCAATAATCATAAAAGTTTGATTATCAATTTTTCCAAGCCCACCAATCATAGCCTTATCATCTGAAACATTCCTGTCTCCGTGAAGTTCAAGAAATGAATCTCCTGATATATTTTTTATATAATCCAATGTATAAGGTCTATTAGGGTGTCTTGATAACTGAACTCTTTGCCAGGGTGTTAATTTACTATATATATTTTTTTTAGTATCATGAAGTTTCTTTTGAAGAAGATTCAATGTTTTTGTTGTATCAACATTAGTATCATCCTCAATTGACTTGCATTTATCAATTTGATCTATAATATCTTTAATCGGTAATTCAAAATCTAAAAACTCCATAATGTCTTCTTTAAATTATGTATGTAAATATATTTATTAATTATAACTTATTTCATAGCTTTTTTTAATAAAAAAAATGCAATAAAAGAAAATATAAAAATTATTCCCCACGCAGCTATTCCAGGAGAAAAGTTTGATTTTACAACCAATACTCCTAATATTTTATCTAAGAAAATAAAGAAGAATCCAAGGGAAACTCCTATAGCTAAATTTAATCCCATACCTCCTCTTTGTTTAAATGAAGAAACTGAAACACCTATTATTGATAGAACAATGCAAGATAAAGGAAGTGTATAACGTTTATGCCTTACAAGTAAATGTGAATTAATTAGTGTAGATCCACTACTTTTTTCATATCTAATTAATTTATTTAATTGAGAATAATTTAATGTCTCTGCAACATAGTTAACAGGCGCTAGATCATTAATATTAAAATCCAGTATTGTATCCTTATAATTCATTTTTCCCAATGTTTCCAAATCATCCTTAAAGGTTCTTATTCTATAGTTCATAAGTCTAAAAACACTATCTTCTTCAAGCCATCTTATATTACTAGATGATATTTTGTGCTTCATCTTAATACCATCAAAATGCTCAAGTGTAAAATTCATTCCTCTTTTTCTTGAAGGATCATAACTACTAACATATACATATTCATTATTATTTATTTGCTTAAACAATCTATCTGTTTGTCTTTCATCTTTATTTTTTATATATGTTGAAATAAACTCATTGAACCTAAGATTAGATTTAGGAACTATAAACATTCCAGAGAAAAAAGTAAACAACATTATTAAAGAAGCAGAAATCAAATAAGGCCTTACAAATCTCTTATAAGATAATCCTGATGATAACATAGCTGTAATTTCCGTGTTATTTGCAATTCTTGATGTAAACCATATTACAGCTAAAAAAATAAATACAGGATAAAGTTGATTTGCAAAATACCAAATAAAATCTGTATAGTAATCAATAATTTTTTCAGTAGGCACTTCATTTTCTCTAAACTTGTCTATTTTCTCTGCTATATCAACCATTATTCCAATAGGAATAAATAAACCAAGCATAACAAAGAAAGTGCCGATATATTTTTTAATTATATATAAGTCTAAGATCTTCATTTATTCAAAAATAAGTAAACAATTAATCAAGACAATAAGTTTGTTAATTAATAATCAATAATTGCTGATAAAAAGAAGATATTCAACTTTGATTATGATAAGTTTAACATTACATTTATTATTATATTATAATAAATGGATAAAGACCTCAACAATCTAGTTTATCAAGTCAGGAGAGATATTTTAAGAATGGTTCATCAAGCTAAATCTGGTCATCCTGGGGGATCGTTAGGTTGTGCTGAATTCTTTGTTGTTATGTTTAATAAAATTTTGAATTTTAATCTTCCTTTCTCAAAAGATGGAATTAATGAAGATGTTTTTTTATTATCAAATGGTCATATATCACCTGTATATTATAGTATTCTTTCAAGAATCGGTTTTTTTGAATTAAATGAATTAAAAACATTTCGTAAAATAAATTCTAGACTTCAAGGACATCCTACTAACCATGACAACCTTCCTGGAATTAGAATTTCATCTGGATCTCTTGGTCAAGGACTATCTGTTAGCATTGGAGCAGCCTTATCAAAGAAATTAAATAACGATAAGTCTTTAGTTTATGTATTAACTGGTGATGGAGAACTTCAAGAAGGTCAAAACTGGGAAGCATTTATGTTTGCTTCTGCTAATAAAATAGATAATTTAATTGCAGTTATAGATTTAAACGGTCAGCAAATTGATGGATCAACTTCTGATGTTTTAGATATAGGAAACTTAAATGATAAACTTTGCTCGTTTGGATGGGAAGTTATTGAGATTGAAGAAGGTAATAAGATGGAAGAAATATTTAAAACATTAACAAAAGCAAAAGAATCAACAAGAAAAAGAAAACCTGTAGCAGTATTAATGAAAACAATAATGGGAAATGGTGTTGATTTCATGATGCATACTCATGAATGGCATGGTATAGCACCAAATGATGAACAATTAGAAATTGCTCTTTCACAAAACATTGAAACATTAGGTGATTATTAATTATGAGAGAATATACCAACACGGGAAATAAAGATACAAGATCTGGATTTGGTGAAGGTCTAACTGAATTAGGAAGGAACAACAAGAAAATAGTTGCTCTATGTGCTGATTTAACAGGTTCCTTAAAGATGAATAATTTTGCAAAAGAAAATCCTGATAGATTTATTCAAGTAGGAGTTGCTGAAGCAAATATGATTGGTATTGCTGCTGGATTAACAATTGGGGGTAAAATTCCGTTCACTGGCACCTTTGCAAATTTTTCTACTGGAAGAGTTTATGATCAAATAAGACAATCAGTAGCTTACTCATCTAAAAATGTTAAAATTTGTGCATCACATGCAGGAATCACATTAGGTGAAGACGGTGCAACTCATCAAATACTTGAAGATATTGGATTAATGAAGATGTTACCGGGCATGACGGTCATAAATACATGCGATTTTAATCAAACTAAATTAGCTACAATTGCTATCGCTGAACATGACGGTCCCGTATATCTTAGATTTGGGAGACCAAAAGTTCCAAACTTTACTCCTGAAAATTTTGATTTTAAAATTGGCAAAGGAGTTTTATTACAAGAGGGGAATCATGTAACAATAATAGCTACTGGACATTTAGTGTGGGAATCATTGGAGGCATCAATAAAACTTCAAGAATTAGGAATAGAATCAGAAATAATAAACATTCATACGATTAAACCTTTGGATGAAGAAATTATAATTAAATCTGCTAAAAAAACTGGCGCTGTAGTATCTGCTGAAGAACATAACTTTCTTGGTGGATTAGGTGAGAGTATCTCTAGGACATTATCTCTTAACTATCCTGTCCCTCAGGAATTTATTGCTACAAATGATACTTTCGGAGAGTCAGGAAGACCGTCAGAACTAATGAAGAAATATAGTTTGGATAGTAATTCTATAGTAGAAGCTGTAAAAAAAGTAATATCAAGAAAAAAATGAAAAATCATACTCTAATTTTATTTTTATTGTTAAATACAACATTATATTCTCAAGGTAATCTTGGAATAAGTTTCGGTCTAAATGATGATTCCTTTGGATCTATTGAAAACATTAGCAGCACTATTGACAACTATGATCTTGATCTAAAAAATGCTACAGGTTTTCAATTTGGGGTTTATACAGAAATTGACCTTATTACTTTTTATATTAGGCCTGAATTAAATTTTATTTTCTCAAAAGCAAATCAAGGATCAGCTTTATTAACTGGTAATGCTACAGAGGATATATTAAAGCATAACCTTAAATCCTCAGAAATTCAAGTTCCAATAATTTTTGGTTATAATATTCTTGGACCTCTTAGCATATTTGGAGGTCCCTCATTTAAATATAACCTTAAAACAAGTAGCGACATTTTTAATTTAGAGGATATAAAAGATAAATACATATTATCTCTTTTATTAGGAACTAGAATAAAAATGCGTTCTCTTGGAATTGATTTAAGATATGAAAGAGGATTAAATAATGGTGAACTAAAAATTATTAACGATAATGGTTTAAATATTCCTAATGGAAATATAGACTCAACTACTAATAGGTTTTCTATTTTGTTATCTTATGATTTACCTTACGATATATTTAGTAAAAAAAAGAGATAATAACTAATTATTTGGATCTAAATAGTCAGGAATACCATCATTATCAGTATCATCTATAATTTGATCATTATTCTTGTCTAGTTCATTTATTGTTAAGGTTCCATCACCATCATCGTCTGAATCATACATATTCCATA
>SGZK01000045.1:0-6651 GCA_004214195.1 Flavobacteriales bacterium
CCCTGAAGATTTAATTAATGATTTAGCTGAAAGTATGAAGAGGGTTTAATAGATGAACCAACTTCATGAAATAAATATTGTAGATTTTTTAACTGACTCAGGAGAAATTATACCTTCTATAATTTTGAGTTATCAATTGTTTGGCAAAAAACTTGGGGATGCACCAATCATACTAATTAATCATGCTCTTACTGGTAACTCAAATTTGACTGGTAAAAATGGGTGGTGGAAAGAAGTGATAGGAGATAAGAAAGCTATAAATACAAAAAAAGTCTCTGTCATTTCATTTAATATCCCTGGAAATGGATTTTGTTCAAATAACTTCTATACTCCAAATAAATTTCACCTAGGTGATATAGCTAATTTATTTATTTTGGCACTAGAAAAGCTTAAAATAAAAAAACTTCATTCGATTATAGGAGGTTCTATAGGAGGTTGTTTAACATGGGAAATAGCTGCTAAACGACCTAGTTTGGCAAAATTTATTATTCCAGTTGCAGCTGACTGGAAAGCTAATGATTGGTTGATTGCAAATACATATCTTCAAGATAGAATTTTAAATAATTCAAATTATCCAGTTCAAGATGCTAGAATACATGCAATGACTTTTTATAGAAGCCCAAAATCAATAAATCTTAGATTTGAGAGATCATTTAATGATTCAAAAGGAATTTATAATATAGAAAGCTGGTTAGAACATCATGGAACAAAATTAAATGAGAGGTTTAGTTTAAATTCTTATAAAATGATGAATCAGCTATTAAGATCTACTGATATCACTAGAGGAGGAGAAGACTTTATAGAGATTGCTTCTAATATAAATTCTGAAATTCATTTAATTTGTGTGGATTCAGATTTATTTTTTCTTCCAGATGATGATATGAAAACATTAAATTTATTGTCAAAATATAAAAAAGATGTTTTCTGTCATGAAATAAATTCTATCCATGGACATGATGGTTTTTTAATAGAAACAAAACAAATTTCCAATATCTTTGCTAAAATATTTAAAAGAAAAAAATAATTATATGAAGATTAATTTAGAAAGAATTAATGATAAATATCTTTTTGAGCTGACAAATAAAAATGGGCATAAAATTTTACTTGATAGGAAATACTCTGAAGATTATAATGTCAAGGGATCAAGTCCAATGGAATTATTGCTAATGGGTGTTGCGGGTTGTAGTAGTATAGATATTATATCTATTCTAGAAAAACAAAAATTACAAGCCAAATCATATAAAATGGAAGTATTTGGTGATAGAGAATCAGAACCAGGATCACCTTTCTCAAAGATACATGTAGAACTACATATTGATGGAGATATTCCTCCAGATAGAATTATTAGAGCTGCACATTTAAGTTTTGATAAATATTGTTCAGTTTCAAAAAACCTTGAAAAAACAAGTGAAATAGCTCATTCAATAATATTGAATGGAAAAAAAATAAAAATAGCCTAGACTAAATAATCTAATAAAAAATTTGTTTTTATAGATTGCTATCATACTTTTGTTCTGCTATGAAATACATATTTAATTTTTATTATTTCAATTATAGATATTTCTTCTCATTATTTGGGACAGGATATTAGTATTATTATTTAAACAAAAAGTATTATAGTCCTGAAGTTTCAGGACTTTTTTTTTATATGAAAGTAGGTATACAAGGAGTAAAAGGTTCATACCATCATTTGGTTGCTCAGAATTATTTTGAGTCCATTGAACTTGTTGAATGTATGACATTTGATGAATTAACAAGATCACTTGTTAATGAGAAATGTAATATTGCAGTTATGGCAATTGAAAATTCAATTGCTGGTTCAATTTTACCTAACTATGCTCTAATTGATGAAAATAATCTTTTTATTACCGGAGAGTGTAATTTTAACATTAACCATAATTTACTTTCATTACCTAATCAAGACATTAATGATATTAAAGAAGTACACTCACATCCAATGGCTTTACTTCAGTGTTCTAAGTTTTTCAGTAAACATCCATCTATTAAACTTATTGAGACTAGTGATACCGCATTATTTGCAAAAAAGATTAGTGATAATAAACTTGAAGGTCTAGGAGCCATAGCAAGTATTGAATCAGCTAAGATGTATGATTTAGAAGTCTTAAGTGAGTCTATTCAAACTATAAAAAATAATATTACTCGATTTGTAATAGTTGAGAAGAATATTGTCGAAAAGAAAGACTTTACAAAGGCAGCTTTGAAGTTTGTACTAGATCATAAAAGGGGAAGCCTTGCATCTGTTTTGAATGTAATGAGTGATTGTAGTTTAAATTTAACAAAGATTCAGTCTATACCAGTAATAAAAACTCCAGGGCAGTATGCATTTTTTGTTGATGTTACTTTTGATAAATCAAATTATTATAATAAAGCTATTTCAATTATTAAGATAATGGCTCAGGAATTTAAAATTTTAGGTGAATATTAAAAATAAGTAATGAATATAGGTATAGTAGGATTAGGATTAATAGGAAGCTCACTAGCATTAAAATTAGCAGAGATATATAATGATATTAATATCTATGGAGAAGATATTAGCAAGTCTAATTTAAACTATGCAATTGAAAATACAATTATAGATAATAGACTTGAGGAAAAGCATTATTCTGAACTTAATATATTATTTCTAGCGATTCCTGTTGATCAGATCTTAGATATTTCAGTTAATATATTGGATAAAACAAATAATAAAACATTAGTAGTAGATTTAGGTTCAACAAAAAAACCTATATGTGATTTAATAAAAGACAATATAAATAGAAGTAGGTTTTTAGCAGCTCATCCTATTGCTGGAACAGAATTTTCTGGACCTATTACTGCGGATAATAATCTTTTTAATAATAAGACTATAATTTTGTGTGAAACTGAAAAAACAGATAATAAATTATTAATAATAGCAAAAGAATTATTTTTGAGTATGGAGATGCACATAAAAGAAATGAATGCTGACGAACATGATAAACATATTGCGTATGTTTCACATTTATCACATATAACTTCTTTTATGCTTGGAAGGACAGTTATGGATAAAGAAAAAAATGAAGAAACAATTTATGACTTGGCAGGGAGTGGGTTTGAGTCTACTGTTAGATTAGGAAAAAGTTCACCTTCAATGTGGGCACCTATATTTCAACAAAATAAAAAAAACATTATTGAAGCTTTAGATGAATATATAAAAAATATAAAAAAGTTTAAAGATTTAATTGAAACTGATAATTTATTAGAAATGTCAAAAGAAATGAAAGAGATTAATGCTATCAAAAATATTTTAAAAGGGATTAAATAATAGTTATGGAAAATAAAAAAGAAATGAGAAACTGGCTTGATGAAATGAATTTAAGTCATCCTTTTGTTATAGCAGGACCTTGTAGTGCTGAAACAGAGGATCAAGTAATGAAAATTGCAAATCAATTAAAGGATACAGATGTGACTGCTTATAGAGCAGGAATATGGAAGCCAAGAACTAGACCTGGAATGTTTGAAGGAGTTGGAGCGATTGGATTGAATTGGTTAGGGAGAGTAAAAAAAGAAACAGGATTATTAACGACAACGGAAGTTGCAAATTCTGTTCATGTAGATTTAGCTTTAAAACATGATATAGATATTTTATGGATAGGAGCAAGATCAACAGTTAGTCCATTTATTGTTCAGGAAATAGCAAATGCATTAAAAGGAACTGATAAAATTGTTCTAATAAAAAATCCTGTTAACCCAGATCTTTCACTTTGGCTTGGAGGTATTGAAAGGATATATACCTCAGATATAAAAAAGGTAGGCGTTATACATAGAGGTTTCTCAACATATGACAAATCTAATTATAGAAATAATCCTGAATGGCAAATTGCAGTTGAGCTTCAAAGTAATTTTCCTGATTTACCATTAATCTGTGATCCATCTCATATAGCTGGAAAAAGAGATTTGATTTTTGATTTAAGTCAAACAGCATTAGATTTAAATTATGATGGACTTATGATTGAATCTCATTGTGATCCTGATAATGCATGGAGTGATGCAGCTCAACAAGTTACTCCAGATAGATTAATTGAAATAATGAAAGATCTCGTTATAAGAGATAAAACTTCCCTTAAAGATGATTTTCAAAATGAGTTGAATAAGTTGAGATCTCAAATAGATATTGCAGATCAAAATTTGCTAAATACTCTTGGTAGTAGAATGGAGGTCGCAAAAAAAATAGGAATTTTGAAATCCGATAATAATGTCGCTATTTTACAAAATAAAAGATGGAATGAAATATTAGGGAAAATGATTTTAGATGGAGAAACTCATGGCCTTAGTGAAGAATTTATTTTAAGAATATTCAAAGCAGTCCACCAAGAGTCAATTAATAATCAAGAAAGAATATTAAAGAAAAATAAATAATGTTATCAGATAAAATCAATTCATTACCTATATCTCAGACTGTAGGAATGACGGCAAAAGCTCATGATCTTAAAAATAAGGGAGTTGATGTTATAACATTAAGTGCGGGAGAGCCAGATTTTAATATTCCAGATTATATTAAAGATGCTGCAATCGATGCTATAAATAATAATTTTCATAAATATTCACCTGTTGATGGTTTTATAGAATTAAAAAAGGCAATATGCACAAAATTTAAAAGAGACAATAATCTAGATTATGATATAGATCAAATAGTTGTTTCAACTGGAGCAAAACAATCTATAGTAAACGCTATTATGTCACTAATTAATCCTGGAGATGAGGTTATAATTCCAACACCTTATTGGGTTAGCTATAGCGCAATGGTAACTTTGGCTGAGGGAGTATCAGTTTTTGTAAACCCAAAAGATTCAAGTCATAAGATTACTGCTAATCAGTTAGAATCTGCAATTACTGATAGAACTAAAATATTAATGTTGAACTCTCCAAATAATCCAAGTGGTTCGGTATTCTCTAATGATGAGTACTTGGAATTTTCGAAAGTTTTAGAAAAACATCCAAATATTATAGTTATATCTGATGAAATATATGAGCACATTAATTATGATTTTAAAACTCCAAGCTTTGCCTGTATGCCTGGAATGTATGATAGAACTATCACTGTTAATGGTGTTTCTAAGGCTTTTGCAATGACAGGTTGGAGGATAGGTTATTTAGCAGCATCAACAAAAATTGCCAAAGCTTGTAATAAAATGCAAGGTCAAATAACTAGTGGAGCTAACTGTATTGCCCAACAAGCTGCAATTAAAGCTCTTATTGAACCACCTTCAAAAATTAAATATATGGTAGAGGAGTTTAAGGTAAGAAGAGATCTAATAATAAAATTACTTAATCAAATTGGAGGATTTAAATTGGATGATCCTCCATCTGGTGCTTTTTATGTTTTTCCAGATATTTCATCATATTTTGGAAAAGAGATAAAGGGACATATGATTCAAAATTCATCAGACCTTGCAATGCTACTTCTTGAAGTAGCTCATGTTGCAACTGTTCCAGGTGATGCTTTTGGATCTCCAAACTGTTTAAGAATTTCATATGCAGCTTCAAGAGATAATATTGAAGATGCTGTTGAAAGGATAAAATCACTTTTAACTTGAATGAAATTTTAAAGTACTTTCCAGAGATAAATCCATCACAAACTAAGAAGTTTCAGGATTTGTATTCTATTTATAAATCATGGAATTCAAAGATTAATTTAATTTCAAGAAAAGATTTTGAAAATCTTTATATCCATCATGTCCTACATTCTATTTCTATATTAAAGTTTATTAAATTTAAAAAGGATACAAAAGTTCTAGATGTTGGAACTGGTGGAGGTTTTCCAGGTGTTCCATTAGCAATATTATTTCCAGAAGTTGAATTTACACTAATTGATGGTATTGGAAAGAAAATAGTAGCAGTAGATTCAATAATTAAAGATTTAAAAATAAATAATGCTGAAGGACTCAAAATTAGAGCTGAAGATTTATATGAAAAATATGATTTTATAGTCGCACGTGCTGTTACCAGTTTAGATAAGTTTTATCCATTGATTCAAAAAAACATATCATCTAACTCATTTAATGATAAGGATAATGGTCTTATATATCTAAAAGGTGGAGATTTAAAGGATGAGTTGAGAAAAATTAAACACTATCAAGAAGTCCTAATTTCAGATCATTTTAGTGAGCCTTTTTTTGAAGATAAAAAAATAGTCTATATACCTATTAACCCATAAATGGATACTTGTAATCTCTTGGTGGAACAAAAACTTCTTTTATTAATCTTGGAGAAACCCATCTAAGAAGATTTAAATATGAACCTGCTTTATCATTTGTTCCAGAACCTCTAGCACCTCCAAATGGTTGTTGTCCAACAACAGCACCAGTACATTTATCATTGATATAAAAATTTCCGGCACAATTTTCCAATTTTTTGACACTTTCCTCTAAAATATATCTGTCCTGACAAAATATTGCCCCAGTTAAAGCATACTCAGATGTCTCATCTACAAGACTTAAAGTTTTATCCCATTTATTATCATCAAAAGTATATATAGTAACAATAGGTCCAAAAAGTTCATTCTCCATAGTATAGTATTTTGGATTAGATGTAGTCACTATTGTAGGCTCAATAAAATAACCTTTGGATTTACTATATCCTCCCCCTACAAATATTTTAGCATCTCTATCT